>JAFAFY010000087.1 GCA_023423235.1 Pseudomonadota bacterium | reverse complement strand
TCGGAATCCAGCGCCACCTGCCAGTAGTCGCGCAGCGATTCCAGTTCGTCGTCGTGGATCGCCTCGTAGAAATCGGTGCCGGTCAGGTGCACGGCCAGGCCATCGCCGCGCGGCAGGATGGTCAGGTCCAGCGGCTGGGTGTTGACGCTGAAGCGGTGCCGCGGGCCGAGCCGGATCACCTGGCCGCCGCCCTCGAACAGGTCGCTGCGGTCGCGCAGGCTGCGCACGGCCTCGTCGCGCACGCCCTTCAGGCGCGCCTCGACGTCGTCGGCCTTGACGCTGTCGCGGTAGCCGCGCAGGCGCGTCGCCAGTTCGCGCAACTTGAGGATCAGCGCGTCACCGGCGAAGAAGGCGTTGAGCTCATCGGCCGTCGTGAAGCGCTCGGTGCGGCGCGGCAGGCCGTCGAGGATGCGCGCGGCGGCGTCGAACACCGCCTGGGCCTTGCGCTGGCGGTCGTCGAGCAGCGCCTGCTTGTGCGCCTCGAAGGTCTCGACCAGTTCCTCGCGCTTGGCCAGGATGTCGCTGAGGAACTGCTCGTGCTCGCCGAACTGGCTCTCCAGTTCCTCCAGCTGCACCAGCAGCCGCGAGAGTTGCTCGTCGGCGCGCTCGGGGTCGGTGGCCAGCGCCAGCGCACCGGCGATCGCCTGCCCGAACAGCGCGAACTGGGCGCCGAACTGGGCCACCGCCTCGGCCGAGCCCAGGCTGCGGCGGCGCTGGTCGGCGCGTGCGCGCGACTGGTTGAGGCGGGCGTAGAGCCCGGAGATCGCCTCGACCACGCGGGTGCGCTCGGTGGCGTCGTCGACCTTCAGCGTGGCCATCAACTCCGAGAGCATGTCCAGGTCCGCGGCCAGTGCCTGCATCGCCTCGATGCACGCGACCAGCACGCGCGCGGTCTGCGCCTGCTGGGCTTCGGCGTCGAGCGCCTGCAGGCGTTCGACCAGCGGCTGCAGCGCCTTCTCGTCGGCCAGGAACGTGCCGGTCACCGCGCCCACGCGGTCCTGCGCGGCCTGCAGCGCCTCGCCCATGCGGTCGATCGCGGCGGTGTCGATGTAGCGCAGGTCGCGGATCGTCAGCAGGTGGCCGCGCTGGCGGGTGATCTCGCCCAGCGCCTCGACGAAGTCCTCGATCCGGTGCCAGCTGTCGGGCTGCAGCCGGCCCAGCAGCGCGCGGTGCGCGGCCCCGGCCTCGGCCATCGCCTGGTCGGACTGGCGACGGATGCTCTCGACCTTCTCGTACTCGTCGAGCACCGACTCGCCGGTCGCGGCGATCTCGTGCAGCAGCGCGCCTGCGCCGGCGCTCTCGCCGTCCTCCAGCCAGTGGTGGGCGTCGAACATGCGCCGGGTGTTGTGCACCAGCAGCTGGTAGCGCTGCACCGAGACCTCGCGGCCGTCGATCTCGCGCGCCAGGTCGAACAGGTTGGAGATGCCGCGCACCAGTTCCGGATTGCCGATGCGGCCCATGAAGCTGTTGCCGGTGGGCGCACGCGCGGCGAACTCGTCGCTGGTGAACGGCGTCTGCCAGACCTGCATCGGATGGATCCGGGTCGGCGCCTCGCCCTCGGCATGGAACAGCACCATGCGGCCGTCGGCCAGGATCGCGTAGCCGTGGCCGAACACCGGGTTCTGCAGTGCGCGCTGGATGGTGTTGTAGACGAACAGCGCCGAGCGCCCGGCCTCGCGGTCGTAGAAGACGTACATGACGTCCTCGCCGTTGGGCGAACGGATCGCACGCTTGAACTGCATGCCGTCCATCTGCGCGTCGAAGGCCTTGTGCTCGCCGCCCTGCAGGTAATAGCCACCGGGGAAGATGATGCCGTGGTCTTCGGGCAACTGGACGCAGGCCTGGACGATGGCGTCGTTGCGGACGATCTTGCCGGTGAGGGTGTTGTAGATCAGCCCGCGCCATTCCTGCTCGCGGTAGGGCAACACCTTGAGCAGGATCAGCGAGCCGACCCGGGCGAAGTCGAACACCGCGTCGTCGATCGACTGCGTGCGGTCCTCGACCGGCTCGCTGTAGATGCCCTGCCCGGTCTCGGTGTTGTTCTCGACCTTGATGGTCAGATCGCCGCCGGTGGTCTCGACGAAGATCGTGTCGAGGATGTTCAGGTGCGGATGGCGGCCGTCGACCGCCAGCTCGCGGGTGGCGCGGGTCCATTCGAAATCGAACGGCGGCGGCAGCGCGATGTCGCGCTCGCCGCGCGAATCCAGGTAGGTCAGCGCGCCGGTGTTGTCCAGCGCCCAGCGGAACACGCGCACGTCGCTGCTGCGCTCGCCGATCTGGAACGCGGCCAGCAGGCGGCCGTTGCGCACGATCAGCTGCAGCAGGCGGGCGTGCTTGTAGTAGGCGTAGAGCTCGCCGAAATCGCGCACGAAGCCGGCATCGCCGAGGAAACTGCTGGCGATGTCGACCGGCGCCACGTCGTAGCCGTCCGGGCCGTGGGTCAGGCGATAGAGCCCGAACACGTCCTCGACCCGGGTCTGGGTCTTCAGGCCGATGTAGACGTTGTAGCCGAACAGCAGGTGGTCGCCGAGCACCTGGACGATGTCGCGGCCGACGCAGTTGTTCTCGGTGCGGATGCGGAAGCGGCCGACCACCTCCATCCGGCTGTCGCCGAATTCCTGCAGGCGGCGCGCGTTGAGGCCTTCGGTCACGCTGCGCAGGCGCGCGCCCTGCTCCACCAACC
>JAFAFY010000025.1 GCA_023423235.1 Pseudomonadota bacterium | reverse complement strand
AGCCGCAACAGCTCGCATCGGGTATCGAGCGCAAGGCAACGCAACAGGCGCATGGCGGGGAACTGCGGTGCGGTCGTGGCCGCCGTCCGTGGTGTGTCCATCATGCGGCCTCCTGCCGATCCGCCGGGGCCGCAGTCATCGCAGCGAAGGCATCGGCGAGACCCGCGCGTTGCACTTCCAGGTCCTGCAGCTGCGGGTCCTCGGCCAGCAGGCGACGCACGACGGCCTCGGCCTGCGCGGCGACGATCACCAGGCGATCGTCCACCCGCGCGGCCTCGCGCACGCCGGGCCAGCTGGCGACAACCGCCACCGGCAGGCGGCTGCGGCAGTGGATGCGCCGCTGCGCCACGCGCGCGCGGATCTCCGCAACCCCGCCCTCGGCACGCACTCGCCCGCCATCGAGCACGACCACGCGGTCGGCCAGTGCCTCGGCCTCCTCCAGGTAATGCGTGGTCAGCAGGATGCCGACGCCATCGGCAACCAGCGCGCGGATCGCCTGCCAGACCTGCCGGCGCGCGCCGATGTCCAGGCCGGTGGTCGGCTCGTCGAGGAACAGCAGCCGCGGCCGCCCGCACAGGGCGAGTGCGAACTGCACGCGCCGCTGCTGGCCGCCCGACAGCCGTCCGTAACGCCGGCCGAGCAGGCCGTCGAGCCCGGCCAGCGCGACGCAATCGGCAATGCTGCGCGGCTCGGAGTACCAACTGCAGGTCAATGCCAGCAACTCGCCCACCTGCAGCCGCTCGGGCAACTGCGCCTGCTGCAGCATCACGCCGATGCGGCGGCGCGCCAGCAACGCGCCCGGCGCCTGTCCGAGTACCGTGGCCTCGCCGCGATCGGCCGGCTGCAGGCCCAGCAGGATCTCGATCGCCGTGGTCTTGCCGGCGCCGTTGACGCCCAGCAGCGCCGTCACCTGCCCGGCGGGCAGCACCAGGTCCACGCCGTCGAGCGCCTGCACGCGGCCGCGGCGGCGCGAGACCGCGGCCAGCCTGGCGAGCGGGACCGCCTCGCAACCGGGCGTGACTGTTGCAGGTGATATCGACGGCGTCGATCCGTCGACGACGCTGGAAATGGCAGGCATGGACATCGCGTAGTTCCTGTTCGAGCTGCCGCCACTGTCCGCGCGCCGCGGCAGAGGCGGCAGTCGCAGGCGTCAGCGCAAGCGCATGACAGGCGTCACGTGACCGCCACCGGCTGGCCCGCCAGACTGCACGGCATCGCCCCCTTCGCGCCGCCTCCGCTCACGAAACTGACTTGTGGCAGGTTGGATCGCGGCAAGGGCCCGGTCACACTGGGCCCCGGTCTTCCGTCTACGGGTAACGATGAACACGAACGCAGACCTGCTCAAGGAACTCCGCATCGACCGCAGCGCCGCGCCGCCGCCCTCGCGCAAGGGCCTGTGGATCGGCCTGGCGATCGCCGCCGCCGTGCTGCTGGTGCTGGCGCTGGGCGCGCTGCTGCTGGGCAAGCGCGCGGTCGAGGTCGAGACCACCGTCGTCGCCGCGCCCAATGCGGCGGCCGCAGCCGGCGGTTCGGTGCTCGATGCCAGCGGCTACGTCGTGGCCCGGCGCATGGCCACGGTCTCGGCCAAGATCACCGGGCGGGTGCGCGAGGTGCGGATCGAGGAAGGCCAGCACGTCGAGGCAGGCGAGATCATGGCCACGCTCGATCCGATCGACGCCGACGCGCGCCGCGACCTGTCGGCCGCGCAACTGGAGGCCGCGCGCAGCCAGGTCGCCGGGGTGCAGGCGCAGCTCACCGAGGCCGCCGCGAATGCGGATCGTCTGCAGGCGCTGGTCGGCCAGCAACTGGTATCGAAGGCGCAGTTCGACCAGGCCGTGGCCCAGCGCGATGCCCTGCGCGCGCAACTCGCCACCGCGCGCCGCAATACCACGGTCGCCGGCGAGCAGCTGCGCATCGCCGGCATCGGCGTCGACGACACCCTGGTGCGCGCACCGTTCGCCGGCGTGGTCGTGGCCAAGGCCGCGCAGCCGGGCGAGATCGTCTCGCCACTGTCGGCCGGCGGCGGCTTCACCCGCACCGGCATCGGCACCATCGTCGACATGGATTCGCTGGAGGTCGAGGTCGATGTCGGCGAGTCCTACATCGGCCGGGTCCAGCCGGGCATGCCGGTCGAGACCACGCTCAACGCCTACCAGGACTGGAAGATTCCCGGCAGCGTGATCGCCATCGTGCCCACCGCCGACCGCGGCAAGGCCACGGTGAAGGTGCGCATCGCGCTCGACGCGAAGGACGCGCGGATCGTGCCGGACATGGGCGCGACGGTCAGTTTCCTGGAGCAGGCGCGCCCGGCGCAGGACGCCGATGCGCCGCGCCTGCCGCGCATCCCGGCCGCGGCCCTGTCCGAGCGCGATGGCGCCCAGGTGGTGTTCGTGGTCGACGGCGACGTGGTGCGGCAGCGCCTGGTCGAACCGGGCCAGCGCGTTGGCGGCAACGTGGAGATCGCCAAGGGCGTGACCGCGGGCGAGGAGCTGGTGCTCGATGCGCCAGACGCGCTCGAGGACGGCAGCCGCGTGCAGGTCAAGGAATAGACGGTACTGCAGGACCAGCCCTCGGGCTGCTGAAACAAGCCCGCCTTCGCGGGTCCGACGATCCACCCCGGATTCTCCGGAAACGCCCATCACCGCAATTGCAGCGTATGACAACGCACGAAGGGGAATGACGATGGCACTGGTGTCGATCCGCAACCTCACCAAGACCTACCAGCGCGGCCCCGAGAAGGTCGAGGTGCTGCACGGGGTGAATCTCGATATCGCCGCGGGCGATTTCGTCGCTCTGATGGGCCCGTCCGGCTCGGGCAAGACCACGCTGCTGAACCTGATCGGCGGGCTGGATACGCCCAGCTCGGGCGAGATCACCGTCAACGGCGAGCGCATCGACCGCATGAGCGGCGGCCAGCTTTCGGCCTGGCGCAGCCACAACGTCGGCTACGTGTTCCAGTTCTACAACCTGATGCTGGCGCTGACCGCGCAGAAGAACGTCGAGCTGCCGCTGCTGCTGACCCGGCTCTCGGGCGCGCAGCGCAAGCGCAACGCGCAGATCGCGCTGACCCTGGTTGGCCTGGCGGACCGCACGAAACACAAG
>JAFAFY010000409.1 GCA_023423235.1 Pseudomonadota bacterium | reverse complement strand
CCTGGAACGCCAGGCTGTCGCCGGCGCGCGCGATCTCCACCTGCATGCCGTTGTCCAGGCGCCACTGCCCGACCAGCGAGTCGACCAGTGCGGCAGGCGGTTGCGCCACGCGCCGCGGCTTTGCGAGCGGCAGGCGCGCATCCAGCAGGTGATTGCCAAGCCCGCCCAGCCCGCCGAGCGCGGTCAGCGACGTGTCCGACAGCACCACCACGCCGCGCTGCCGCGCCGGGTCGAGCGCGACATACGAAGAAAACCCGCCCGTGCCGCCTTCGTGCACCAGCACCTTGCGGTCGTCCAGCGGTGCCAGCATCCAGTTCATGGCCATCGCCGGCTGCTCGGACACCTGCTGATGGGTGGCCTGCAGGGCAGCCAGCACCGGTGCATCGGTCCGGCCGAGCGAGGCCTGGGCGTAACGCACCACGTCGTCGAGCGTGGCGCGCACGCCGCCGACACCGGCCAGGTTGCCGGCCAGGGTCCAGGCGGGCGTCGTGCCGCCATTGGGCAGGTGGCCGGCGGCGGCGCGCACGCCCCCGGGGCGACGGGCGACATAAGCACCCGCCATGCCCAGCGGCGTGAACAGCGTGGTATCGATCAGGGTTTCGAAATCCGTGCCGGCATGGCGTGCCAGTGCGTACGACAGCAGCATCGAGGCGAAGTTGGAGTACTCGAACTGCGTGCCCGGCGCGCGCGTCAGGGTGACATCCCCCAGCGAGGCCAGCAGCGCGGCCTCGGTCAGGTTGGCGTAGGGGTCGGCCGGGTCGGTGGTGCCCATGCGCGCCGGCAGCGCCGGCAGGCCGGAGGTATGGGTGACCACGTGCCGCAGCAGGATCGGCTGACCCTCGAACGCGGGCACGACCGTGCCTTCTGGCAGGTGATCGGCCAGCGGATCGTCCAGCGAGGCCTCGCCCTGTGCGATCAGGTCGGCCAGCAGCGCCGCGGTCATGGTCTTGGTGACCGAGCCGATCTCGAACGCGGCGTCGGGGCCGATGCGGGCGGCATCCGCGGGATCGGCGCAGCGGTAGCTGCGCGCCACGGTGTCGCGATCGATCACCGCGACCGCGAAACAGGCGCCAGTGCGGTCGCCGGCCAGACGCTGGTCGACCGTACGGTCGAGCGCGGTATCGGAGGCCCAGGCACCAGCGGCACCGGAGGCGGCGAGAAAGGCGAGCGCGGCAGACAGCAGCTTCGGCGACATGGCAGGCGTCCTCATGGTCGGGGATGGTGCCACGATGCCGATCCCGGCACCGGCGCGCCGGACCCTGCGACGAACTGCGTGCCTGCGCCGACGAAACCCCGGATCACGGGATGGAATGCGCCGCCTGATCCGTGTTGCGGTTGCGGCTGCGGTTGCGCATGGCGGCGATCACGGCGCGACGCACGCCTTGCGTGCGCCGGCAGCGGACGGCGGCCGTGCGCCCTACTCCGCCAGCAGTGTCCGCATCGCCTGCGCGTAGCCGGCAGCCACCACATCGCGATCGACATGCGCGCCGCTGCGCACCACCTGCCGCCCGCCGACATGCACCTCGCGCACCAGTGGCCGGTTGCCGGCAAAGATCCATCGGTCCGCAACATCGTCAGCGGTAGCGCCGGCGAGCAGCGGCGCGTCGGCATCGAGCACGATGACATCGTCGCCGGCAACATCGAACCCGGTCGATGGCGTGGCGCTTTCCTCCACGCCGGCCAGCAGGGTCTCGCCGACGCTGGGCGAATCCGCGCGCACGGCGATGTTGCGCCGCTGCGTGACCAGGCGCTGGCCGTATTCGAGCCAGCGCAGTTCCTCCACCGGCGAGACCGAGATGTGCGAATCCGAACCGATGCCCCAGCGCCCGCCGGCATCGAGGTAGGCGCGCAGCGGGAACAGGCCGTCGCCCAGGTTGGCTTCGGTGGTCGGGCACAGCGCGACGGTCGCGCCGCTGGCAGCGATGCCGGCGACTTCGGCGCGGTCGAGATGCGTGGCGTGCACCAGCGTCCAGCGCGCGTCCACCGGCGCATGGTCCAGCAGCCAGGCGACCGGGCGCGCGCCGCGCACCGCGATGCAGTCCTCGACCTCGGCCACCTGCTCGGCGATATGCACGTGCACGCGAGCCGCATCCGGCAGGCCGGCCAGCACCGCGCGCATCGCATCGGCCGGCACCGCGCGCAGGCTGTGCAGGGCGCATCCGACCCGCAGGCCCGCGTCCTGGCGCGCATGCAGGGCTTGGAACAGGCGCAGATAGCCGTCGACGTCGTGACCGAAGCGGCGCTGGTGCGTTCCCAGCGCGCGGCCGTCGAAGCCGCCGGTCATGTACAGCACCGGCAGCAGCGTCAGGCGGATGCCGGTCGCGCGCGCGGCCTCGATCAGCGCATCGGACATCGCCGTCGCCGCGGCGTAGGGGCGGCCGTCGGGCGCGTGGTGCAGATAGTGGAACTCGCACACCGTGGTGTAGCCCGCCTCCAGCATCTCGACATACAGCTGGCGCGCGACGGCATACAGGGTCTCGGGCGTGAAGCGCGCGGCCATACGGTACATGGTCTCGCGCCAGGTCCAGAACGAATCCGCGGGATCGGTCTGGCGCTCGGCCAGCCCCGCCATCGCCCGCTGGAACGCATGCGAATGCAGGTTGGCGATACCCGGCAACTGCCAGCCGGCCGATGTGCGTTGCAGGGTGTCGGCAAAGGAGGGATGCATGCTGTGGGCGGCCGGGCGGAGTGCGCTAGGCTAGCCTGTCTCTCCCCCCAGGACACGTCATTGGAACCATCCTCCATCGCCCTGATCGCCGCGCTGGCCGCGGTCTGCGGCGGCCTGGCCGCGGTGTTCGCGGCGCTGTCCGCATCGAAACGCGGGCGTGGCGGCCCGGGGAGCGGTGGCTCGGGAGGCAGTGGTGCCGGCAGCGGCGTCGGCACTGGCACTGCAGCGCATGACCGGGCCGGCCACGATGGCGGTGACGGCGGCTCGGGAGACGGAGGCTGCGGTGGCGACTGAGCGCTGGGACGGACTGATCGTCGGGCCGGCACTGGTCACGCTG
>JAFAFY010000405.1 GCA_023423235.1 Pseudomonadota bacterium | reverse complement strand
CGCGATCAGCAGGCCGCGCGCGGTGCGGATCCGCGATTCCGCATCGGGCAGGTCCAGGGTGACACGCAGCCGGTCGGGGCCGTCCATGCGGTAGTGCGCGGGCTGGCCCTGGATCAGCCGGATCACCGCCATCGGGTCGACCCGCGGTTTCTCGATGAACTGCACGCGTCCGCCGGCCTCGCCGAGGTCGAGCTTGCGTACGCCCAGCTGCGTTGCCTGCAGCTTGAGGTCGGCGATGGCGAACAGGTGCTTGGCCGGGTCGGGCAGCAGGCCGAAGCGGTCGATCATCTCCACCTGCAGCTCGCGCAGGGCATCGCCGTTGCGCGCGCCGCTGATGCGCTTGTAGAGCATCAGGCGCGTGTGCACGTCGGGGAGGTAGTCCTCGGGGATCAGCGCGGGCACGTGCAGCTCGATGTCGGCGCCGCGCGCCTCCACGTCGTCCACGTCCGGCAGCTTGCCCTGGCGGATGCTGCGCACCGCGCGTTCCAGCAGCTCGGTGTAGAGGCTGAAGCCGACCTCGGCCATCTGCCCGCTCTGGCCCTCGCCCAGCAGCTCGCCGGCGCCGCGGATCTCCAGGTCGTGGGTGGACAGGGTGAAGCCCGCACCCAGCTCATCCATCGAGGCGATCGCCTCCAGCCGCTTGCGCGCGTCGCTGGTGATGTTGCGACGGTCGGGCGTGACCAGGTAGGCGTAGGCGCGATGGTGCGAACGGCCGACGCGCCCGCGCAGCTGGTGCAGCTGGGCCAGGCCGAACTTGTCGGCGCGGTTGATGATGATGGTGTTGGCGTTGGGGTTGTCGATGCCGGACTCGATGATGGTCGAGGCCAGCAGCACGTTGAAGCGCTGCTTCTGGAAATCCAGCATCACCCGTTCCAGCTCGCGTTCGGGCATCTGGCCGTGGGCGATGCCGATGCGCGCGTCGGGCATCAGTTCCTGCAACTGGCGCTGCATGCGGCCGATGCTCTCGACGTCGTTGTGCAGGAAGTACACCTGGCCGCCGCGGCTGAGCTCGCGCTGGAAGGCCTCGCGCAGCTGGGCGTCGTCCCAGGGCACCACGAAGGTCTGCACCGCGAGGCGGTTGAGCGGCGGGGTGGCGATGATCGACAGGTCGCGCAGCCCGGCCATGGCCATGTTGAGCGTGCGCGGGATGGGGGTGGCGGTGAGGGTCAGCAGGTGCACGTTGGCGCGCAGCGCCTTGAGCGCCTCCTTCTGGCGCACCCCGAAGCGCTGTTCCTCGTCGACGATGACCAGGCCCAGGTCCTTGAACTTGACGTCGCTCTGCAGCAGCCGGTGGGTGCCCACGATCACGTCGATCTGGCCCTCGGCCACCTTGTCGAGCGCGGCGCGGATCTCCTTGGTGCTCTTGAAGCGCGAGAGCACCTCCACGCGCAGCGGCCAGTCGGCGAAGCGGTCGCTGAAATTGCGGTAGTGCTGCTCGGCCAGCAGCGTGGTCGGCACCAGCACCGCGACCTGCTTGCCGGCCGCGGCGGCGACGAAGGCCGCGCGCACCGCGACCTCGGTCTTGCCGAAGCCGACATCGCCGCAGACCACGCGGTCCATCGGCTGGCTGGAGCCCAGGTCGCGGATCACCGCCTCGATCGCGGCGTGCTGGTCGGGGGTTTCCTCGAAGGGGAAGGCCGCGGCGAAGGGCTCGTACATCGCCCGGTCCACCTCCAGCGCCAGGCCGGCGCGGGCCTGGCGCTTGGCCTGGATCTCCAGCAGCTCGGCGGCGACGTCGCGTACCTTCTCGGCGGCCTTGCGGCGGGCCTTGGTCCAGGCCTCGCCGCCGAGCGAATGCAGCGGCGCGGTTTCCGGGGACGCGCCCGAATAACGGTTGACCAGATGCAGCTGCGAGACCGGTACGTACAGGCGGTCGCCCTTGGCGTACTCGATGTCGAGGTATTCGCCGGGCTGGCCGCCGGCTTCCAGCACCACCAGGCCGCGATAGCGGCCGACGCCGTGGTCCTCGTGCACGATCGGCGCGCCCTCGCTGAGCTCGCCGAGGTCGCGGATGATGCTTTCCGGGTCGCGCGCGACCCGGTTGCGGCGACGCGGCTGGGTCGCGCGCTCGGGAAACAGCTGGCGTTCGGTCAGCACCGTCAGCTGCGGCGCATCCAGGGCGAAGCCGTCCTCCAGCGGGGCGATGGCGATCGCCAAGCGCGCGCCGGCGTCCGCGGCGAAGGTCGGGAAGTCCGGCAGCACCACCGGCCGCAGGCCGGCGCCGTGCAGGATCTCCAGCAGCGCCTCGCGGCGGCCGGCGGAATCGGCGGCGATCAGCACCCGGCCCGGGTAATGGCCGAGGAACGACTGCAGGGCATCGGCCGGGGCGTGGTCGCGTGCGGCCAGCGGCAACGCCGGCGCCGGCTGCTCGCCGAGGGCCATCGCCTGCGCGTGCCGGGCATGGGCCGGGTCGCAGACCTCGATGCGCTGGCCCTGGTTGAGCCGTTCGCGCAGGGTATCGGGCGCCAGCCACAGCTCGGCCGGCGGCAGCAGCGGGCGTTCGATGTCGTGGCGCAGCTGCTCGAAGCGGTGCGCGATCTGCTGCCAGAACTGGTCGGCGGCCTCGGACGTGCCGGCATCGAGCACCGGCAGCGTGCCGGCGGGCAGGTAGTCGAACAGCGTCGCGGTCGCCGGCGCCGCGTCGCGCTCCGCCAGCGCGGTACGCCGCGGCGGCGCGAAGAACAGCGGCAGGTAGTACTCGATGCCGGCCGGCGCGGCGCCGGCCTTGAGGTCCTGGTACAGGCCGCTGCGGCGGGTGTCGATGTCGAAGCGCTCACGCAGCGCATCCATCGCGCGCGCCAGCGCGGCCTCGTCCAGCGGTACCTCGCGCCCGGGCAGCAGTTGCAGTGCCTGGATGTGTTCGAGCGAACGCTGCGAGTCCGGGTCGAAGGCGCGGATCGACTCGATGTCCTTGTCGAACAGCTCGATGCGGTAGGGCTGGTCGGCGCCCATCGGGTAGACGTCGAGCAGGCCGCCGCGCACGGCGAAGTCGCCCGGGTCGTGCACCTGCGGCACGTTGGCGTAGCCGGCGCTCTCCAGCCGGCGCTTCTCCGCGTCCAGGTCCAGCGTCTGCCCGACCTTGAGGTCGAAGCTGCCGCCGACCACATGCTGCACCGGCGCCAGGCGCTGCATCAGTGTCTGCACCGGCACCACCACGATGCCGCGGGTCAGCGTGGGCAGCCGGTGCAGGGCCGCCAGGCGTTGGGAGACGATCTCCGGGTGCGGACTGAAGCGATCGTAGGGCAGGGTTTCCCAGTCGGGGAAAGCCAGCACCGGCAGGTTGCGGTTGTCGCCGCCCAGCGTGCGCAGGTCGTGTTCCAGCTGCTGCGCGCCCTGGTTGTCGCGGGCGACCAGCAGCAGCGGGCCGGCGTGCGTGGCGGCGGCCTGCAGCACCGACCAGGCCAGCGCGCTGCGGCTGGCGGGGGCGCGCCACCAGGCGCGGGACTGGCCTGCGGCGGGGCGCGGCGGGGTGGAATCGGCAGGGGACATGCGGTGGGATTTTTCCGGATCGGCGAAACGACGGCAGCGCCGAAAAGCCTTGCGGCCGGCGCTGCGGAGCCGTGATGTCAGGTGCGCAATTCTAGACGAATGCGTCGCAGGGCCTGAGACGTCGCCCTGCGGCCCGGCACCGGGGTGCGCGTTCGGGGGGCGCGTCCCGGGCCGGGCGGGGCGTCGCGCTAGGCGCGGTTCAGTCCTGCGACCCGGACGCGTCGCTTGCGGTTGCGGCGGGTGCGCGCTTGAGGTCGAGCAGTACCCGGACCATGCCGGGCGCGTCGATCGGCTGCTGCTGGAAGCCCAGCGACCTGGCCAGCGCCAGCATCGGCTCGTTCTCCTCCAGCACGTCGCCGTACAGGCATTCCAGGCGCTTGCCCTTGGCCCAGCGCACCAGCCGGCGCATCAGGTGCCGGCCCAGGCCCATGCCGGCCACGTAATGGCTGACCAGGATGTGGAACTCGGCGTGGCGGGTGCCGGGCAGCACCGCGGCGCGCGCCACGGCGCCCAGCAGCGCATCGCCCGGGGTCAAGGGTTCCGCGGCGACCAGCACGAACTCGGATTTCGGATTGGGCTGGGTCAGGCGCAGCGCGGTTTCCGGCGACAGCTCCTTCTTCGCGTAGAGGAAACGCTGCCGGACTTCGTCGGGCTGCAGCAGGACAAAGGCGGCGCGCAGCGGCTCGGCATCGGCGGGACGGATCGGGCGCACCAGGACCTGGCGGCCGTTGGCAAGCCGGATCTCCTCGTGCCACGGGGGCAGGCGGTTGCGGGCGGTCATCGAGAGTCGGTCTGGGAAGTGTCCGCCGACCTTAAACGAGATGCCGATTCAGGCATCGTGAAGGCCTGGCCCGCAGCGTGTGACACGCAGCGTTGCGGCACCGGCCACGGCGCCGCGCTCAGGGCTGCTCGCGCAGCCAGTGCACCCGGGTCGAGGCGCCCGCTTCGCCGATGACCTGCTGCAGGGTGCGCAGCGCCGGCACCAGCGCATCGGCCAGCCGCCAGGGGGGATCGAGCAGCAGCAGGCCGCTGCCGTTCATGCGCAGCGGCGAGTCGTCGGCGCGCACCAGCAGTTCCACCACCAGGGTCGATTTCGTCTGCAGCAGCGCCGCCTTGCGCAGGAACGCGTGCAGCGTGCGGCGCTGCTTGATCGGGTACCACAGCGCGTAGGTCCCCTGCGGCCAGCGCGACAGGCCCTCGCGCAGCGCCCCCAGCGCGGTGTCGAACTCGGCCTGCTGGGCCTCGTAGGGCGGATCGACCAGCACCAGCCCGCGATTGAAGCGCTGGGCGCCGATCCGTGGCGGCAGCAGGGACTTGAACGCGGCGTAGCCGTCGCCCGCGTGGATCGCGACGCGGGGATCGGCGCCCAGCGCCCGTCGCAACGCGCCGGCCGCGGCGGGTTCGGTCTCGCAGCAGGCGATGCGGTCCTGCGCGCGCAGCGCATGCGCCAGCAGCCACGGCGAGCCGGGATACGCATCCGCGCCGTGCTCGGCCCGGCACGCCGACACCGCAGCGAGATAGCGTGCGATCAGCGGCTGTTTCGGCGCCGTAGCCAGCAGCAGGCTGATGCCCGCGTCGGCCTCGCCGGTGCGCCGGGCGCGCGCCTCGTGCAGGTGATAGACGCCGCCGCCCGCATGGGTGTCGAGCGCGAAGCAGGGTGCGGGCTTGGCGGTCAGCGCGTCGCAGATCGCCAGCAGCACGACGTGCTTGAGGACATCGGCATGGTTGCCGGCGTGGAAAGCGTGTTGGTAGTTCATCGCGCCAGCGTAGCGGCAGCGACGGGCCGCGGCCACGTGCGCGTGCATCGGCGCGGCCGCCAGGCGTGTCGCCGCGCGCGCGTGCCTGGCGCACGCCACGTCGCAGGTGCGGGACGCCGTATCCTGTGCCGCATCCTGGGAGGCGCCAATGCCGCAGATCCTGCTGGTCGAAGACGAGACCGCCATTGCCGACACCGTGGCCTATGCGCTGCGCGGCGACGGCCATACGGTGCAGCACTGCCTGACCGCGCACGCGGCGCTGGAGGCCGCGGCAGCAGTTGGCTTCGACCTGGCGATCCTCGATGTCGGGCTGCCGGACCTTGGCGGTTTCGCACTGTGCCGGCAGTTGCGCGCCCGCGCGCCCTTGCCGGTGATCTTCCTGACCGCGCAGCAGGCAGAGGCCGATCGCGTGCTGGGCTTCGAGCTGGGCGCCGACGACTACGTGCCCAAGCCGTTTTCCCCGCGCGAGCTGGTGGCGCGGGTGCGCGCGGTGCTGCGCCGCGCCGCGCCTGCGCCGGCGGTGGACAGCGGCGCCCCTGCCACCGGCGCCTTCGCCCACGATGCCGAGG
>JAFAFY010000393.1 GCA_023423235.1 Pseudomonadota bacterium | reverse complement strand
CGGCGCCGTGGCTGTATGCCGCATGGCCAGCCGTCGACCCGGCGATCGCCGCGCAGGTGCCGGTCGCCGGCGTGCGCGCGCCGATGCTGGCATTCGCCGCAGGCTGGGAACGCGTATTCGGGCCGGTGGCGACCTCGCGCTGGCCACATGTGCTGATCGGCGCGTCGGGTGTCGTGGCGCTTGCGGCGTCGAGCCTGCGGGCCTGGCGCCAGCGCGGGGCGTGCCGCGCCGCGCTGCTCGGGCTCGGCCTCGCCTGGTTCGCGTTGGCCGTGGGGTGCCTGGTGGCGATGGTCAGGACCGCCTACTTCGGCGATCACCCCGGCCAGTTGCTGGCGCCGCGCTACGTGGTGTGGTCCAGCCTGTTCTGGGCGGGTCTGGGCATCGCCGCCATCGCCGCCCGCGCGACCAGCGCGCGCAACTGGCTGGCGCCGGCAGCCACCGCGCTGCTTGCACTCGCCCTGCTGCCGAGCCAGCTGTGGATGGCGCAGCTGGCTGCCGGCCTGCAGCGGGTTGCGGCGCAGACCGCCACCGCCGTGGCCGTGGGCGTGCTGGATCCGGCGCTGGAAACCGGCGAAAGCGTGCCCGCCGAGCTGGCGCAGGCGCTGCCCGCGATACGCCAGGCCGGGGTGTCGGTGTTCGCCTGGCCGGAGACGCAACGCCTGGGCACGCCTGCCTCGCCCGGCGATCATCCCGTGGCGGTCGGCGGACTGGGTGTGGAGGCGGTCGACAACCTGTTGGGCGCCACCGGCCGGCGGGTGCGCTTCGCTGCCGGCGATACCGCCGCGACGCGGCTGTTGCTGGTCGATGACGACAACGTGGTGCGCGGACTGGCGATGCGCGAGGCCGGTGCTGCGCCGGACGCATGGATCGGCTGGATGCAGGGCGGCGCCCCGCTGGCGGGTGTCCGTGTGCTGTCCAGCCGCGCCGACTGAAGCGTCGCGGCGGCCTCAGTGCCCGGCGTCGGCGGGCGCGTCCTTCGGCGCACTGCCGAAGCCACCTTCCGATTCCGCCGCCAGCCATGCGAACACGGCGTAGGCGGCCGTGTTCTGCGCCACCGCGTCCGGATCGACCTTGTCGAGGGTGTCGTCGGCGTTGTGGTGCAGGTCGAAATAGTCGGTGCCGTCCTGGCCCAGCCATGCCCAGGCGCCGCCCTTCTGCGCCAGCGGGGTGATATCCGGACCGGGGCCGCCCTTGTCCTGGAGATAGTCGATGCCGAGTGGGCGCAGCACCTCGGCGATCGCATCGCTGGTCGCGCGCTGGTCCGCAGGCGCGCCGGTGTTGAAGCCGTAGATGCGGCCGGCACCGAAGTCGCTTTCAGCGCCCACCACATGCCGCGCGATCACCTCCGCGCCGCCATGCGCCTCGGCGTAGGCACGCGCGCCGATCAGGCCCTGTTCCTCGTTGGCGAAGGCGACCACGCGCAGGCTGCGGCGCGGGCGCTGCGGCAGTTGCGCCACCAGGTGACCGGCGGCCATGGTGATGCCGATGCCGGAAGCATCGTCGACCGCGCCGGTGCCCAGGTCCCAGGAGTCCAGGTGCCCGGCGATCAGCACGATCTCCTCCGGCCGCTCGCGCCCGGTCAGCTCGGCGATGACGTTGTGCGAGGTGTAGTCGCCATTCCAGCCCACATCCAGCGCAAGGCGCACCGGCACCGGGCCGAGCCGCAGCAGGCGCGTCAGCTGGTCGGCATCGGGCAGCGACAGCGCGGCCGACGGGATCGGGGTCACATCGGCATCGAAGCGGGTGATGCCGGTATTGGCGACGCGGTTCGGGCTGGTGCCGATCGAACGCATCAGGTAGGCGGCCGCGCCCTTGCGCGCGGCGATCGACGGGCCGCGGCTGCGGACCGGGCCGGCCTTGCCGTAGCCGCTGCCGTCGCGGGTGCGCTGCATCGGCACGTCGACGAAGACGATCCTGCCCGCCACCGCCGCCGGTTCGGCCGCCTCCAGCGCCGCGATGCTGCCGAAACGCACCAGCTCCGCGCTGACCTCGCCGCCGGGGCTGCCGCCCAGCGCGGTCACCACCAGCGGCTGCGCGTGCGCACCCAGCACCGCGGCCGATTCGCTGCGGCGCTCCCACCTGGGGAACGTCACCGGCTCGGTCCAGACGCGGTCATAGCCCAGCGCCTCGAAGCGTGCCTTGGCCCAGGCGACCGCGCGCGCATCGGCCTCGCTGCCCGGCAGGCGCGGGCCGATCTCGGTGGTCAGCGATTCGATCACGGTCCAGGCGGTGGCATCGCCGAGCGCGCGCTCGCGCAGTTGCGCGGCGGTGTCGAGCGCGGACTGCGACAGCGGCGCGGGCGATGCCGGTTGCGTGCCCGCGGATGGCGCCTGCGCCTGTGCGGACGACGCGGTCAGTGGCACACCCGTCAGCAGTGCGGCCGCCAGCAGCGCGGCGGACAGGGGCTTCAGGCTCGGGGCGAGGACGCGCATGCGGATCTCCTGCGGTAGGCAACGGGCGTCGGAACTCGAACGCCGGGGCGGACAATTGAAAACAAAACGGGCCGCGGCATTGTCGCCCGCGGCCCGTCGGATGCATCACCGGTGGTGTCCCGCATGCGGGACGCTTGCGGCCTACTTTTGCAGCGAATCGCGGATCTGGCGCAGCAGCAGCACTTCCTCGCTCGGCTCCGGCGGTGCGGCGGGTTCTTCCTTCTTGGTGCGGTGCAGGCGGTTGATCAGCTTGACCAGCAGGAAGATCGCGAAGGCGACGATGACGAACTGCACGACGCTGTTGATGAACAGGCCGTAGCCCAGGACCACGGCCGGCACCTCGGTGCCATCCGCCGCCACGGAAGCGGGTTTCAGGGTCCAGGCGAGCTTGGAGAAGTCGATCCCGCCGATCAGCCAGCCGATCGGCGGCATGATCACGTTGTCGACCAGCGAGGAGACGATCTTTCCGAATGCGCCGCCGATCACGACACCGACCGCGAGGTCGATGACGTTGCCGCGCATCGCGAATTCCTTGAATTCCGACATCATGCCCATTGCGGGGTCCTTGGTTCTTGTTGTGGAAACACGCGCGACGACTATACGCGCGCCGGCATGATGTTGCAGTGCAGCGTGAGCACGTCGTCGAGTCGCGCCTCGCAGCGGTCGCCAGGATGCAGGGCGGCGACGCCGGCCGGCGTGCCCATGAACACCAGGTCGCCGGCGCGCAGGGCGTAGAGCTTGGAGAGCTCGTGCAGGATCTCGGGTACGTCCCAGATCAGATGCGCCAGCGTCGAGGACTGGCGCTGCTGGCCGTTGACCGCGAGGGTCAGCGTGCGCGGCGCCAGCGGCTCGATCTCCGCCGCCGGGACCAGGGTGCCGACCGGCGCCGAGGCGTCGAATCCCTTGGCGATGTCCCACGGCAGGCCCTTGGCCTTGGCGGCGGCCTGCAGGTCGCGGCGGGTCAGATCGAGGCCGATCGTGTAGCCGAATACCAGCGCCTGCGCGTCCGCGACCGCGAGCACGCCGGGCGGCGCGTCTGCACCGAGTGCGACCACCAGTTCGACTTCGTGATGCAGGTCCTGCGT
>JAFAFY010000355.1 GCA_023423235.1 Pseudomonadota bacterium | reverse complement strand
CCCCGATCCCGCCAATGGCAGCGAACGCGGGTCGCCACCTGCCGCAGCGTCCGCCCCGGTGCCTGCTCCGGCACCCGGCAAGGCGTCCACGGCCACCGTCCGTGGGTCGCCCACCTTCGCCCGCGCCGCCGGCCCGCGCGCGTCCGACATGGACGCGCGCCAGCGGCGCTGGCTGATCGCGACCGTCGCCGCGCTGTCGCTGCTGCTCGCCCTGCTGATCCTGCTGGTGGAACGCACCCGGCTGGCGCTCGATCCCGGCTGGCGCCCGCTGGTGGTCTCGGTCTGCGGGGTGCTGCGCTGCAGCCTGCCGCCGTGGCGCGAGCCGCAGGCGCTGACGCTGCTGGCGCGCGACGTGCGTCCCGACCCGGACGCGCCCGGCCACCTGCTGGTGCACGCGACCTTCCGCAACGACGCGCGCTGGCCCCAGGCCTGGCCGCGGATGCTGCTGACACTGTCGGACGTCGATGGCCGCACGATCGGCATGCGCGCCTTCGAGCCGGCCGAATACCTCGCCACCCGCTCCGCTGACGGGGTCATCGACGCCGGCGCCAGTGCCGGCATCGCGCTGTCGATCGTCGAACCGGATGTGCCCGCGGTGTCGTTCGCGTTCGAGTTCCGCTGAACGCGGTCGCCGCAGGCAGGCGAATTTTTCTCAGGCGCTCAGGCATGACACGCCGCCCGGCGAGGGGATAGACTGCCCGTTCGCCCCCGTCCCGGACCTCCGCGCCTCCGCGTGGACCGCCGCCGACGCCGCTATCCGGAGCCGCCTTGAATACCGCCGAACGATCCGATGCCACCGCCCGCACGCCGCTGCGCGAGCATGTCGCCGCATCGATCCAGCGCTACCTGGGTGACCTCAACGGCAACGACACCGACAATCTCTACGCGGTGGCGCTGCGCGAGCTGGAGATCCCGCTGTTCGCCGAGGTGTTGAATTTCTGCGATGGCAACCAGAGCCGCGCCGCGGCGATGCTCGGCATCCATCGCGCCACGCTGCGCAAGAAGCTGCGCGACTACGGTCTGATCCGGGCCTGATCCAGGCGGCAAGCACCCGGCACGCCGGCGCAGACCGCGTTTCCGGGCGCCTATAATGGCCGGCCTGCTTCGCTGCCCTGCATCGCCATGACCTCCCAGACTTTTTCCGGCGCACCCGTGAAGATCGGCCGTGCGCTGCTGTCGGTATCCGACAAGACCGGCCTGATCGAACTGGCCACCGCGCTGGCCGCGCGCGACATCGAACTGTTGTCCACCGGCGGCACCGCCAGGGCGCTGCGCGAGGCCGGCCTCGTGGTGCGCGATGTCGGTGAGCTGACCGGTTTCCCCGAGATCATGGACGGGCGGGTCAAGACCCTGCACCCCAAGGTGCATGGCGGCCTGCTCGGGCGCCGCGGCACCGACGATGCGGTGATGGCCGAGCACGGCATCGTGCCGATCGACCTGCTGGTGCTCAATCTCTATCCGTTCGAGCGCGTGGCCTACGCGCCCGACGCGAAGTTCGACGACATCATCGAGAACATCGACATCGGTGGCCCGGCGATGCTGCGCGCCGCCGCCAAGAACTTCGCCCATGTCGCGGTGGCCACCGATCCGGCGCAGTACCGCGGGATCGTCGAGGCACTCGATGCCAATGCCGGTGCGCTCGATGCGCAGACCCGTTTCGCGCTCGCGGTCGCCGCGTTCAACCGCGTGACGCAGTACGACGCGCGCATCAGCGACGTGCTGTCGGCGATCGCCGAGCCCTCCGATGCCGGCGCTGCCCACCGCGCCACGTTCCCGGCGCAGAGCAACGGCAACTTCGTCAAGGTCAGCGACCTGCGCTACGGCGAGAACCCGCACCAGCAGGCCGCGTTCTACCGCGATCTGTACCCGGTGCCGGGCACGCTGGCCACCTTCACCCAGCTCCAGGGCAAGGAACTCTCGTACAACAACATCGCCGACGCCGACGCGGCCTGGGAGTGCGTACGCCAGTTCGAGGCGCCGGCCTGTGTCATCGTCAAGCACGCCAATCCCTGCGGCGTCGCGGTCGGCACCGGCTGCGGCGACGCCTACGAACTGGCCTACGCGACCGACCCGACCAGCGCCTTCGGCGGCATCATCGCCTTCAACCGCAAGCTCGACGCCGCCACCGCCAGGACCATCCTCGACCGCCAGTTCGTCGAGGTGCTGATCGCACCGGACTACGACGACGACGCGCTGGCCTATGCGACCAGGAAGGCCAACGTGCGCGTGCTGCGCATCCCGCACGGCGAGGGCCGCAACAACATCGACGTCAAGCGCGTCGGCTCGGGCCTGCTGATGCAGACCGCCGACATCCGCGACGTCGACGCCGGCGAGCTCAAGGTCGTCACCCGGCTTGCCCCCGACGAGGCGCAGCTGCGCGACCTGCTGTTCGCCTGGCGGGTGGCCAAGTTCGTCAAGTCCAACGCGATCGTCTACGCCCGCGACAACCGCACGATCGGCGTCGGCGCCGGGCAGATGAGCCGGGTGTACTCGGCGCGCATCGCCGGCATCAAGGCGGCCGATGCGCAGCTGTCGGTGCCCGGCTCGGTGATGGCCTCCGATGCGTTCTTCCCGTTCCGCGACGGTATCGACGCGGCCGCCGAGGCCGGGATTGCCGCGGTGATCCAGCCGGGCGGCTCGATGCGCGATGCCGAGGTGATCGCTGCGGCAGACGCGCACGGGATCGCGATGGTGTTCACCGGCGTGCGACATTTCCGCCACTAGAGTCGGCGACGTCCCCTCCGAGGCTGTTCGCATGATGCCCGTGTCTGTCGCCGCGCCGCGCGCGCTGGGTATTGCCGCCGCCCTGCTGCTGGCGGC
>JAFAFY010000308.1 GCA_023423235.1 Pseudomonadota bacterium | reverse complement strand
CACAGTGACCTTGACAAACACAGCGCCTGCAAAGTACCCCGGCCTCCGTTAAATTGCAATCGCAGCCGCGGGCGCTTTTCCGGCGCTGTCAATCCCCCACCGATACACCCGACATGGGAGCGCTGATGGAGCTTCAGGCACTGTGGTACGTCCTTGCGATCCTGCTGATGCTGATCGGGCTGGCGGGCGTGATCCTGCCGGCCTTGCCAGGCCTGCCACTGGTGTTCGCCGGGATGCTGGTCGCGGCCTGGGCGGACGGCTTTACCCGCGTCGGTGCGTTTGCGCTCGGCGTGCTTGGATTGTTGACGGCGGTCTCGTTCCTGATCGACTTCTGGGCGACTGCGGTCGGCGCCAAACGGGTCGGCGCGAGCCGACTTGCCCTGGTCGGTGCAGTGCTGGGCACGCTTGTCGGCCTGTTCTTCGGTCTGCCCGGGCTGTTCGCCGGTCCTTTCATCGGCGCGATGGTGGGCGAGCTTGCCAGCCGACGTGATCTGGGGGCGGCGGGCATCGGCAATGCAACGCGGGTGGGATTCGGCACCTGGATGGGCATCGCGCTCGGGGTCGCGCTGAAGCTGGCGCTGGCCGTGTTGATGATCGGCATCTTCATGCTGACCTGGTTCTTCTGAAGGCACACTACGCGGCATGAGCTTCCCCATCGTCCCCCACGCACCCGCGGATCGCCTGCGTGTGCCTGCCCTTGATGTGTCCGCCTCCCTGCTCCGGCGTCGTCCCTGGCGCGGCGCGGGCCTGTTGCTGCTGTTCGCAGCACTGCTGGCCGCCACGGCCCAGGCGACGCCGGTGCCTGCCTCCGCTGCGCCCCAGGCCGAACCTGCTCCCGAGGCGCACGCCGAAACCACCTCGACCGGGCCGGACGCGGCGCCGGCGGCTGAGCCGGCGGATGCGCCTGCCCCCACATCGCCTGTACCTGCATCGTCAGCGCCCGTTGCCGTCGAACCCGTTGCCGCCGAACCGGCCGCAGCGGAGCCGGTCAGCGATATCGCCGCGCTGCTGCCCGCCGACCAGGCCGACGTCCGCGGCCGTTTCGACGCCGTGCACGAGGAGTTGCAGAACCGGCTGACGCGGTTGATCGCGGGACTTCCGCTGCTGCTGGCTGCAGCCTTGGTCGTGCTGCTGGCCTCGTGGGTGGGCCGACTGGTATCCACGCGGCTGCACTGGATCAAGCTGCGTACCAAGAACCCCTACCTGGATGGCCTGATCCGGCGCGCGGTCTATGCGGTGATCCTGATCACCGGCATCCTGGTGGCACTGGACCTGCTCAATGCGACCTCGCTGGTGGGCGCCCTGCTCGGTTCCGCTGGCGTGCTCGGGCTGGCACTGGGCTTCGCGTTCAAGGACATCGCGGAGAACTACATCGCCGGCATCCTGCTGAGCCTGCGCAGGCCCTTCGCACCCGGCGACATGGTGCGCGTGGATACCTACGAGGGCCGGGTCGCGGCGCTGAGCTCGCGCGCGATGGTGCTGGTGACCGTGGACGGCAACGAGTTGCGCCTGCCCAACGCGCTGGTGTTCAAGGCCGTGATCCTCAACTACACCGTCAATCCCCGGCGTCGATTCGATTTCACCCTGACCATCGACAGCAGCCAGTCGATCCGCGAGGCGCAGACCATCGCGCTCAAGGAGATCGCCGGGATCGACGGCGTGCTGGGCGATCCCGCGCCATCGTGGGTGGTGGGCGACTACGGCACCGGCGGCATCACCCTGCAGTTCTTCGGCTGGATCGACCAGCGCAGCGCCGATCTGGGCAAGGTCCGCAGCGAGGCGATCCGCCTGGTCAAGGCGGCCTTCGCCCGCGACGGCATCATCGGACCGAAAACCACCTCCTATGTGGTGCTTTCGCGCGACGCTGCGCCGCCCGCGGTGGCGCCGAGCAGCGCAGAGCCCACGCACAGCGCCGGCGTCGACACCTCGGTCAACCGCGACATCGACGACCAGGTGGCCGAGGCACAGAACACCGAAGACTATCCCAACCTGCTGACCCCAAGGAACGAGACCCCATGAGCCCGCGGCATTCCTGCCTGTTTCTCGCGCTTGCCGCGATTGCGCCATTGGCTGCCGCGCAGCCGGCGCCGACGCCCGCCAGTATCGATGCCTGCGTGCTGCTGGAGCAGGACGCCCAGCGCCTGGCCTGCTTCGACGCCGCCACCGGCCGCGCCGCGCCAACACCGGCAGTCGCCGATTCCGCAGCCGAGCAGGCGCGCGAGATCCGCGATGGCCAGGCCGATCCGTCGACCCTGCAGGTGCCCGGCGGGAAGGCGGTGGACCGCGACAACCTCTACGCCTACGACATGGTCGACGACGCCATCGCCAACACCGGCAAGGGCTCGCTGCTCGACAGCCGCTGGGAGCTGGCCAAGGATTCCAAACTGGGCCTGTTCAACATGCGCGCCTACAAGCCGGTGTACCTGTTCCCGGCGTTCTGGACCTCGAATGTCAACAAGACGCCGTCCTCGCCCAATCCCGACAACGTGGTGACCACGCCGCAGGCGCTCGACAGCCTGGAGACCAAGTTCCAGCTCAGTTTCAAGACCAAGGCCTGGGAAGACCTGTTCGGCAGCAACGGCGACATCTGGATGGGCTACACCCAGAGTTCGCGCTGGCAGACCTACAACAGCGAGCAGTCGCGCCCGTTCCGCGAAACCAACTACGAGCCGGAAGTGCTGCTGGTGTTCCGCAACGGCTATCACATCGCCGGCTGGAACGGTCGCATGGCCGCGATCGGCATCAACCATCAATCCAATGGCCGTGGCGATCCGCTTTCGCGCAGCTGGAACCGGGTGATGTTCAACGTCGGCCTGGACCGCGAGGACTGGGCGCTGATGGTGCGGCCGTGGGTGCGCATCGGCGACGGTAGCGACGACGACAACCCGGACATCGACGACTACATCGGCCGTGGCGACGTCACCCTGACCCACGTCCGCGACGGCCACGAGTTCTCTCTGATGGCGCGCCACTCGCTGCGCAGCGGCGACCGCGCGCACGGCGCGCTGCAGTTCGACTGGGGCTTTCCGATCCATCGCGCGTTCCGTGGCCACCTGCAGGTGTTCAGCGGCTACGGCGAGAGCCTGATCGACTACAACCACAAGGCCACCTACGTCGGCCTGGGCATCTCGTTGCTGGAGTGGTTCTGATCCTGGCCGCGATTCGCTGATCCGGGGATGCGGCCGGGAATCGCCGGCCGCGTGCATTCGGGGAGGGCCTGCGTGCTCGGCGGGGATTGGCTTATGCTCGCCGCGTCCTCCCCCCACACAGGTATCGCGCATGGAAGCCACCACCCCGGCCAGCCCACGGCCCCGCCGCTCGTTCTTCGCCTATGCCTCCGCGCTTCTGGGCCTGCTCAGCGTGTTCGGCGTGGCCTGCTTCCACTACCCGGAGCTGCTGACCAGCAAGGAGTTCCGCGCGGTCTACGACGAGGGCTTCGCCCGCAACCTGCTGCTGACCGGGCTGGTCGCGGCCTTCATCCTCGGCACGCTGGCGATCCTGCGCGACCGCAACAAGCGCATCGCCACCATCGGCGTGGCCGGCGCCACGCTTGCGGTGCTGTTCGGCGGCACCAACGTGCAGTTCGACAGCATCGGCGAGACGCCCTACTCACTCGGCCTGGACTGGTTCGTGATCTCGCTGTTCTTCTCGGCGCTGGTATTCGTGCCGCTGGAGCACTACCTGGGCAAGCGCCGGGTTTCGCCGCTGCGGCCGGGCTGGCGCACCGACCTTGCCTATTTCTTCATGAGCCACGTGCTGGTGCAGTTCATCCTGATCCTGGTGACCGCATCGACCTCGACCATCGCCGGGCTGGCCGCATTTCCCGCGCTCAAGGACGCGATCCAGTCGTTGCCGGTATGGGCGCAGTTCCTGATCGCGGTGTTCGTCGCCGACCTGGCGCAGGCGCTGCTGCACCGCGCCTACCACAACATCCCCTGGCTCTGGCGCTTCCACGCCGTGCACCACTCCAGCCGCGAGATGGACTGGCTGGCCGGCTCGCGCATCCACTTCGTCGAGATCGTGCTGACGCGCAGCATCGTGCTGCTGCCGTTGCTGGTGCTGGGCTTCTCCACCGCGGCGGTCAACGCCTACGTGATCCTGGTCGGCCTGCAGGCGGTGGTCGCACACGCCAACATCGGCGTGCGCTTCGGCTGGCTGGAGTACCTGCTGGTGCTGCCGCGCTACCACCACTGGCACCATGCGCGGCAGCAGGACTACATCGACGTGAACTACGCGATCCACCTGCCGCTGGTCGACATGCTGATGGG
>JAFAFY010000285.1 GCA_023423235.1 Pseudomonadota bacterium | reverse complement strand
TGGAGGGGCGGATCCGTGGCAGCGATGCCGCCCTTGTCATCGACCCTACTCCTCCCGGCAAGGGCCGGCAAGCCGATCGCTGCAACACCGTGACCGATGTGCGCAGTCAGGTCTGGAAACGCTTGCAACCGCGCTCGTGAAACCCGCGTCGCGCCGCTGATTCGCGCCGACAACACCTTCCAAGCGATTGATTTTGAATGGATTCAGATTCCCGCAGCCGGAACTGGCCCCGCGCGCCGCCGCCATGCGCCTGCAAGCGGCCGCTCCCAGCCCCCCCTGATTGGCAGGATCCCCGAGCGCCCTCACCCCGCATGCGGGAAGGTGCCCGAGGGCGGATGGCGGCGCTTCGCCCGCACCCGGTCCTCTCCTGCATGCGGGAGGGGGCGCGACGCCGCTTTTTGAAGGATCGTGCTGATCCGGTCCTGCCATCGGCAGTGACGGGCGCGGCCGCAGGGATCGACCGCGTGCAGGCCGGACCGCCTGCCAGGCGCGCTGGCGGCAGGCTTATCCCACCCTGATGCTTGCCGGCCCTGCAACTGCAGCCGCCAGCCGGCTATCCGGCACTGACGGGGTCGAGGTCTACAGAGCCGGCATCCGCGCTGCGTCCGATGCCGCGCGAGGCAGGCGATGTCGGCGATGCATGCCATCGGCCAGCACCCGCCGCAGCGGCGCACGCCGGGCGCCCGGCCGTGCGCCAAGCGCATCGCCGGGAGGGCGCTCAGGGCTCCAGGCTTTTCAGCAGCTCGGCCTCGCGCCGCCGCAGTTCGGCCTCGCGCTGGCGGGCGGCACGCAACTTGGCGGCCTCGCCGCTGGCCACGCCCTGCAGCACGTTTTCCGCGTCCTGGCGGGCGGTCGATTCCTCTTCCGCCGCCAGCCGCAGGCGCGCGGCTTCCTCGGCCTGGATCTGGGCCTGGATGCGCAGGCGCTCGGCCTCCTGACGCGCGCGGGCGGCGTCCTGGCGACTGGCATCGACCAGCAACTGGCTGCGCTCGCGTTCCAGCGTGGCCAGTTCGCGGCGCGAGGCCTCGGTGCGCGAGGCGATCTCGGCGGTCTCGACCCGCCACTGCGCGATCTGCGCCGCCGCAGCGCGCTGGCTGCTGCGGGCCTCGGCCAGCGCGGCCACGGCCTGTCGCGCCTGCAGGCGCTCATAGGCGGCAAGCCCGGCAAGCCCGGAATCGGCGTCGAGCGCCTGCAGCCGCTGCTGCAGGGGGGCGACAACGTCGGCGGCGGGCGCGGTCTGCGCGGCCACCGGGGCGGCGGCCAGCAGCATCAGGACCGGAAGGATCAGATGGCGCATGTTCACTCTCCCGCCTGCAGACGCTGGCGCAGCGTCGTGATTTCGCTGCGGCGCTGGGCCAGTTCGGCGTCAGTCGCCGCCTGGCGCGCACGGGCGTGCGCCAGGTCGGCCAACGCACCGGCCGACAGCGCCAGGGTCCGCGCCTCGCCGTCTCGCTGGCTGCCCAGCGCGGCCTGCGCCTGTTCCAGTGCGCGCCGGGCCTGGGTGATGTCGGTGGGCGCGTACTGGTCGGCGTCGGCATCGCTGGCGCGGGCGATCGACTGCTGCGCGGCGGCCAGTTCCTCGGTCGGCGGCGGCAGGCTCGCGCAGGCGCCCAGCGCGAGCATCGAAACGAGCACTGCGGCCTGCAGCAGGCGGCGGATCTGTGCGAAGCTTGTCTTCATTCGAAATCGTGGCCCGGCGGTGACCGGGCCATTGTCGTCAGCAGGCCCGGGATGCGCAACGCTCGCCGGCGCCCATTGGGGAGTGGGTCATGGACATCGGGTATTTCCTGCAGCTGATGACCGAGAAGAACGCTTCGGACATGTTCCTGAGCACGGGCGCGCCGGTCTACATCAAGGTGGAAGGCAGGCTCTACCCGCTGGGCAGCACCGGTCTGCCGCCGGGCATGGTCAAGAAGATCGCCTACTCGCTGATGGACGCAGGCCAGATCCCGCAGTTCGAGCGCGACCTGGAGCTGAACATGGCGCTGTCGCTGCAGGAATCCGGGCGCTTCCGCGTCAACGTGTTCCGCCAGCGCGGCGAGGTGGCGATGGTGATCCGCGCGATCCGCAGCACCATCCCCAGCATCGAGGAGCTGCAGCTGCCCAACGTGCTCAAGAACATCATCATGGCGCCGCGCGGCCTGGTGCTGATCGTGGGCTCCACCGGCTCGGGCAAGTCGACCACGCTGGCGTCGATGATCGACCACCGCAACAGCAGCACGTCGGGGCACATCCTCACCATCGAGGACCCGATCGAGTACCTGCACCGGCACAAGAAATCGCTGGTCAACCAGCGCGAGGTGGGCCTGGACACCCAGACCTTCCACAACGCGTTGAAGAACGCGATGCGCGAGGCGCCGGACGTGATCCTGATCGGCGAGATCCTCGACGCGACGACGATGGAGGCGGCGATTTCCTTCGCCGAGACCGGCCACATCTGCCTGGCCACCCTGCACTCCAACAACGCCGACCAGACCATCGAGCGCATCCTCAATTTCTTCCCCGAGGCCGCGCACAAGAACGTGCTGATGAACCTGGCGCTGAACCTGCGCGCGGTGGTGTCGCAGCGCCTGGTGCAGGGCCTGGATGGCCGCCGCATGCCGGCCACCGAGGTGCTGCTCA
>JAFAFY010000226.1 GCA_023423235.1 Pseudomonadota bacterium | reverse complement strand
ATCGCCATACAGTTCGTCCGGCAACGACTGGTTGTGATCGCCGATATCGATGCGGGCCGCGATGTCGAACTGGCCGGCCAATGCGTCCGCGCGCGTTTCCAGGTCGTCGAACTGCCGGGTTCGCTCGCCGTTGCCGTTGCTCGTCTCGGCATGCAGGTTCGACACCAGCAGCGCAGTGCCGGTTTCGGTATCGCGCAGCACCACGAGGTTGGTCGCCCGGGTTTCGCCCGCCGCGCCGAAGTCATTGCGGGTACTGGTCTCGGCGTGCAGCAGGTCGAACCTGTCACGCTGCCAGAAGATCGGGTTTCCGTTCGGGGGGCCCATGTAGCCGTTGAGCCCCTGTTCGATCATCTCCCCGGCCACGCGTGCACCTGCGTCGAGATGCTTGCCGGGGTCCCCGGTCTCCTGGAACCCGATGATACCGCTGGCATCGGCCAGTTCGCCGATGCCGTCCAGGGCATCGTCGCCACCGCGGGCGCTGTAGGTGTTGAACGACGCGACGTTGTAGTTCGACGAGATCGTGGTCATGGCCTGTCCTGGTAGAGGGGCGTGCCGCCGGCGTCCTCAGCGGTGTCGGCAGATCGCGGCGTGCGGACTCAGTACCTGCGGACTCAGTAGTAGCGCAGCGCAAGCCCCGCGGCGGGCTGGCTGGCGCCCGCATACGCGGCGTCGAACGCGGCCGGCGAGACCGGCGTACCGGGAACGGTGGCGGGCGCGGTGGTGGCCGGCTGGGTCGCCGTTGCCGGTGCCTGCGGACGCAGACCCTGATATGCCTCGATGCCCTGGCCCAGCAGTCCGGTGCCGGCAGTGATCAGGCTGGACGGCGTGGCGGTGCCGTCGGCGATCGTCGAGGCGGTGTCGATCACCGTACCTGCGGCGCCAAGCCCGGCGCTGACCGCCTGGGCGGCGGGATGCGGGATGAGTCCGGCGACGCTGCCCAGCCCGCCCAGGATCGGCGAAAGATAGGTGTCGCGGATGTGGTCCCAGTTGTTGATGTTGGTGCCGTCGGCGCGGACCTGCTTGTCGTCGGTGCTGGGCAGGCGGCCGTTGAGCTGCTGCAGGTACTCCAGCCCGTGCTTGCAGATGTCCTGCAGCACGCCGGCCTCGGTGCCGTGGCGGGCATCGCCGTCCTTGGTGAAGCCGTCGATCTTGCCGTTGCCCTGCAGCTCGACGGAGCGCGGCTGGCCATCGGCCTGGGTCAGCGACTTGATGTTGGTCAGCAGCGCCGCGGCCTGGAAGGCCTGGTCGGCGTCGTTGGTCATGTCGCCGCCGACGAAGTCGTTGAGCTTGTCGCGGATCCCGCTCTGGTTGCCCAGGTTCTTGAGCACCGGGTTGTCGTCGATGATCTCCTGCGCGCTGCGGTCGTCGCCCGGCGGCCGCGCCGTGTCGGCGGTCGCCAGGTACTGCGTGTAGGGGCTCATCGTCGTGTCGGTGGTGACGTTGTTGCCCGAGACCAGCGGTGTCATGCCGCTGCTGCCGTTGGCGTAGGTGGCATCGGAGACGGCGTACGGATTGGCGTAGGCGCTGGGTGCGCCCTGGCCGAACGGATCGGCATAGGCGCTTGGCGCGCCCTGTGCGAACGGGTTGACGTAGGCGCTGGGCTGCATGCCGGGGACTGGGGTGCCCTGTGCGGGGTAGGCGCCGGAAAACGCGCCGTAGCCTTGCGCCGGGGACTGTGCGGCCTGGAATGCGTTGCTCAGCTGCTGGGTGTCGACGACGTTCATGGGAGGCTCCTGCGTGGGGATGGGGTGCGCGTCACCGGTGGCGGGGGCCGTGGTGTCCGCGGACCAGTGGCAGGCGGTCGGCCAGGCGCACCGGGGTGTGGCCACGCTAGGCGCGTGGCCAGGATCCCGATACTGGGGCATATCCGGATTGAGCGATGGATGCGTGCTGTGGCAAGGTGACGCGCACGGTCGCGCGATCGCACGAAGCGTGATTGCAGTCGTGTTTGCGCTGCGACCCGCTGCCTGAGGGGACCGTGCGGCCACGAAGTGTTCAGCCAGAAGCAGACCCTGCGTGCATGTCGAGTACGTGCCTGGGCGCCCTCGCGTCGTGCATCTGGCGCCAGACAGCGCCATCCGCAGGCGAGCGGGCCTGACACCATGTCGCGATGCCTACATCAACATCGACACCCGATTCCCGGCGTGGTACTGCGGATGGATCCGGTCCCGGTTGCCGGCGCGCGCCCGGGGTGGAAGGCGCGCGCTGTTGGCCGGCTCAGCCGGCGCGTACGTCGCGGATTTCCCATGCGTTTCCGGCCAGCAGCTGCAGGCGGTGCTTGAGCACGGTGCTGGAGATCGAGGTCGTGACCTCGAGGTCGATGTCGAGGTCGCGCTGGCGGCCGACGACCTGGGCCGCCGGATCGGTGACGCCGAGCGCGGGGTCCACATCGTCCGGCTCCGGCTGGCGGTCGCGCCAGCGCACGAACAGCGCATCGCTGCGCAGCGCGGCCTGCAGCTCGGCGGCAATGCCGTCGGGGCCCTGCGAGGTCAGGGCGTACTCGCCCGAGGCACGCGCCTTGTCGGTGTCGGAGATGCGAATCAGATAGCGTGTGCTCATGCGGGGTCGTCGTGGCCGAAGAAGCCACAGCGTAGCAACCGGGCGCGTTAGAAATCCGTCATGGGAACGCGTGCGGCGGCGCGGCGAAACCGACCGTCAGCGAGCCGGCGCCGACGTTGACCATGCCGGTCATGCTCATCACCGTCTCGAAGCGCTCGACGTTGTGCTCGGCGCAGGCCGCGACCAGGGCATTGTAGCCGGGCAGCCGGCGCAGCGCGTCGAGTCCGCCGCCGTAGCTCAGGCACAGGGTCGGGGTCAGCAGGCCTGCGCGAACGCGCGCGGCGGCGAAACCGAGCAGTTTCTCGGCTGCCGGCTCGAAGCCGCGGATCTTGCCCACCGGCCCGGTGTCGCCGCGGTGGCAGTGCAGGATCGGCTTGATGTCCAGCGCGCCGCCGATCAGCGCCGACAGCAGGCTGACGCTGCGGTCGCCGCGATGCTGGATGCGCGCGCGCAGGTAGCCGAGGTCGCGCGGCACCATGTAGGCGTAGGTGCGGTCGGCCAGGTATTCCAGCCGGCTGCGGATCTCCGGCGCACTGGCGCCGGCATCGCGCAGGCGTACCGCCTCCACCGGCAGGATGCCCTGGCCGGCGAAGACCTGCTGGCTGTCGACGATGCGCAGTGCGAACGGTGTGGTGTGGCCGGCGCGGGCGCGCACCGGCTTGTACTCGCCGAGGATGCCGAAGCTGGCCTGGGTGGCGTTCTCGTGGATCTGGCTGCGGTTGCGGGTGACGGTGATGCAGAACACGGTGTCGTAGTCGATCACCAGTTCGTCGAGGAACAGCGCCTTGATCCGCTCGGCCGGAAAGGCGATGGTCTCGGCGGTATGGCCGCGCTCGGCGACGTGGTCGGCGACAAACGCCAGCGTCGCGGCGGGGTCGCGCAGGTCCACGAATGTCGAGTCGCCGATGCGCACCGTCACCGGCAGCAGCTCGACGTCATGCGCCTGCAGCCATTCCGGCGGCAGGTCGCAGGCCGAGTCGACGACGATTCCGATACGCATGGGACCTCCAGGAACAATGACAACGCATCCGCGCACCGGAAGCCGGGCGCGGATTGCGGGCAACGTGCAGGCGGGAGATTTTATGCGATCGCTGGTGATGTCCTCCAATCCGGCGCGCCAGGGCGGCGGTTGTCAGTGCGTCGCTTGCTGCAGCGGTGCCGGCCCGCCGTGCATCCGGGGAGGGCGGGCAGGCAGGCCGAACAGCGGCCGCAGCCAGCGCGTGCGCCGGATTACCAGTTCGTGCAGCAGCAGGCAGCCGGCGACGGTGATGCCGAGCACCAGCAGCGGTTCCCACACCGGCCCCAGCCCCAGCGGGATCAGCCAGAACGCGGCCAGCACGATCAGGCTCTGGTGCAGGATGTACCAGGGGTACACCGCCTCGGTGGCGTACCGCAGGCCCGGCCAGGGCCGGTTGAGTGCGTGACAGCCCCAGGCCAGCAGCGCCAGCAGCGCCGTCCACCAGTACACGGTCTGGATGACCCGCATCAACCAGCGCCATGCGGATTGCGGCATCAGTTGCAGGTAGTCCGTGTCCGGGACCCAGGTACCCAGCGCACGCAGGGTGATGTAGCCGGCGCCGCAGCCGCAGGCCAATGCCAGCAGCGTGCGCCGCCGCGTCCGCAGCGCTTCCCACACCGCATCGCTGCGCGCGATCAACATGCCGAAGGCGAACACGATGAAATAACGCGCGTGGTTGAACCAGTCGTCGAACAGCGCATGCGTCGAGGGAAAGCGTGGATCCAGCACGGCCAGCGCCATCAGGTACAGCAGCGGCGGCAGCATCCACAGCAGCCAGCGCCCGCGCCCGCACAGCCACTCGCGCAGTGCACCAGCGCGCAGCCTGCGCAGCAGCGGCAGGGCGGCCAGGACCACCAGCGTATACGCCCACAGATACGGCAGGTACCACAGGTGGTTCCAGGTGAAGCCGTACTCGCCGCCGGTGAAGCTGCCCGCCGGCCACGGCTGCAGCTGCAGGTAGCGCAGCAGGAATGTGGCATAGCCTGGCTCGATCGTCCCCAGCATCCGCGCCTCGCAATAGGCCTGTACCGGGACCACCGCGACGATGCCGAACGCCAGCGGCAGCAGCAGGCGCCAACTGCGCATCGCGGCAAGCCGGCTGGGCGCGCGGCGCGACAGCACCAGGCCGAGCGCGATGCCAGAGACCAGGAACAGCAGCGACATGCGCCAGCGGTTGACGAGCACCATCGGCCATTCGGCCCAGCTCAGCAGGCTGGGGCTCTTGATGTGGAAGCCCCAGTCGACCACGTAGACCATGCCCACGTGGTAGAGGATCAGCAGGGCGAAGGCGATGACGCGCAGGGCGTCGATGTCGTGGCGGCGCGGCATGGCGGTATCCGGTCTGCGGGCGCGCCAATCTGCTGCCATGGCGATGCGGCGTGGGCGTCCAGGGGCCCTGTGGCGGGCATCCGGGGACGAACGGCGGGCTTTCGGTGACGAATCGGGCGGGCGCCGCAGCCCCGGTCCGTAGAATGCGCGCATGTCCGAAGTGCCTTCCGCTGCGCCGCTCAGCGGTCCCGAGCGTTACCTCGCGATCCGACGCCCGGTCGAGGTCGGCTACTGGATCGTCAACTGCCTGCTCGCGGCGATTGGCAACACCGCCACCGCGCGGATCGACATCGACCGCGCCGGCCTCGGTTTCGCCGCCTGGCAGGTCGCGAGCTGGGAGGTCAGCAGCGCCTTGTCGGTGCTGCTGCTCGCCCCGCTGGTGATCTGGTTCACCGCGCGCTGGGCGGTGCACCTGGACAACTGGCAGCGGCGGCTTCCGCTGTACCTGCTGGCGAGCATGGTGTGGTCGCTGCTGCATGTCCTGCTGATGGTCGGCATGCGCAAGCTGGTCTACGCCTGGCATGGCGATGTCTACACGTTCGACTGGGCATTCGGCTACGAGTACCTCAAGGACGCGCGGACGTTCCTGGGCATCGTGGTGCTGCTGCACGTCTACCGCATGCTGGTGCGGCGGCTGCAGGGCGAGGCCTCGCTGCTGGCCGCGCCCGATGCCGGTCCGGCGCTGGAATCGCTGGAGCGGCCCGAGCGCTTCCTGGTGCGCAAGCTCGGCCGCGAATTCCTGGTCGCGGCCGACGACATCGACTGGGTCCAGGCTGCCGGCAACTACGCCAACCTGCATGTGCGCGGCCGGGTCTACCCGCTGCGCAGCACGCTGGCTGACCTGCACGCGCGGCTGGACCCGGCACGATTCGTGCGCGTGCACCGTAGCCACCTGGTCAACATCGCCCGGGTCGCGTCGATCGAACCGCTGGAAAGCGGTGACGCCCGCGTGCACCTGCACGATGGTACCGCGGTGCCCTGCAGCCGGCGCCATCGCGAACAGTTGCGTGGCGTGGTCGGTGCCGCGCCGCCGGCACCGACCTGACCCGTCCGCCGCCGCGCCACCGGCTGCTACGCTTGCCGGCCCCTCCCGCTGCCCGCATGCCATGGCCTTCGAAGGTACTTCGCGTTACGTCGCCACGCCCGAGCTGATGCAGGCGGTCAACGCCGCCGTCGCGCTGCAGCGGCCGCTGCTGGTCAAGGGCGAGCCGGGCACCGGCAAGACACTGCTGGCCGAGGAGGTCGCCGCCGCGCTGGATGCGCCGCTGCTGACCTGGCACGTGAAGTCGACCACCAAGGCCCAGCATGGCCTGTACGAGTACGACGCGGTCAGCCGCCTGCGCGATTCCCAGCTGGGCGACCCGCGGGTCAACGACATCGGCCATTACATCCGCCGCGGCAAGCTGTGGGAGGCGTTCGAGAGCCCGCGCCGCGCGGTGCTGCTGATCGACGAGATCGACAAGGCCGACATCGAGTTTCCCAACGACCTGCTGCACGAACTCGACCGCATGGCCTTCGACGTGCACGAGACCGGGCAGACCGTGCGCGCGGCGCAGCGGCCGGTCATCGTCATCACCTCCAACAACGAGAAGGAACTGCCGGACGCTTTCCTGCGCCGCTGCTTCTTCCACTACATCGCCTTCCCGGACGAGGCCACGCTGCAGCGGATCGTCGACGTGCACTTCCCGGAGATCGACCGCAGCCTGGTGGCGAACGCGCTGGCTGCGTTCTTCGGCCTGCGCGAGGTGCCGGGGCTGAAGAAGAAACCCTCGACCTCGGAGCTGATCGACTGGCTGCGGCTGTTGATGGCCGATGAACTGGCCGCGCGCGAGCTGGCCGGCGCCGCGCCCGCGAAGATGCTGCCGCCGCTGGCCGGCGCGCTGCTGAAGAACGAGCAGGACCTGCACCTGCTCGAGCGGCTGGCCTTCATGAGCCGCCGCCAGGCGCGCTGAGCGCGGCGACCCGACGATGTTCCTGCGCCTGTTCCATGCGCTGCGCGCCGAACGCGTGCCGGTCACGCCGCGCGAGTGGCTGGACCTGCTGGGCGCGCTGCAGGCGGATGTCGCGCCGACCACGCCCGATGCCCTGCACGCGCTGGCGCGCACGGTGCTGGTCAAGGACGAGCGCCACTACGACCGCTTCGACCGGGCGTTCGGCCGCTACCTGCAGGAGGTCGCCGCCGCCCCGGCCGAGGCGCTGCAGACGGCGATTCCCGAGGACTGGCTGCGCGCCGCCTTCGGCCGTGACCTCAGCGACGCGGACCGGGCGAAGCTGCAGCAGGTCGGCTCGCTCGACGAACTGATGCGGAAATTCGCCGAACGCATGGCCGAGCAGCACGAACGCCACGCAGGCGGCAACCGCTGGATCGGCACCGGCGGCACCAGCCCGTTCGGCAACAGCGGCTTCCATCCCGGCGGCATTCGCGTGGGCGGCGCGGGACGCGGGCGCATGGCGGCCAAGGTCTGGGAGCAGCGCAGCTTCCGCGAGCTCGACGGCGACGCCGAACTGAGCCCGCGCAACCTGAAGCTGGCGCTGCGGCGGCTGCGCCGCTTCGCCCGCGAGGGCGCGGCCGAGGAGTTCGACCTCGACGGCACCATCGTCGCGACCGCGCGCGAGGGCGGCCTGCTGGACGTGCGCATGCGCCCGGAGCGGCGCAACGCGGTCAGCGTGGTGCTGCTGCTGGATGTCGGCGGTTCGATGGACGACCACGTGCACGCGGCCGAGGCGCTGTTCGGCGCCGCGCGCGCCGAATTCAAGCGGCTCGACCATTACTACTTCCACAACTTCCTCTACGACGCGCTGTGGCGCGGCGCGCGTTTCGACCCCGCCGGCCGGGTATCGACCTGGGACCTGCTGCACCGCTACCGCAGCGATCACCGCATCGTCATCGTCGGCGACGCGGCAATGCATCCCTGGGAGATCTCCCAGCCCGGCGGCGCGGTCGATCTGTGGAACGAGGAAGCAGGCGCAGTCTGGTTCCAGCGCCTGAGCGCGCGTTTCCCGCACCTGGTCTGGATCAACCCGCTGCCGCGCGAACGCTGGGACTGGACGCCGTCGATCGCGATGGTGCGCGCGCTGGTCGAGGACCGCATGTACCCGTTGACCCCCGATGGCATTGCCGAGGCGATGCAGCGGCTGGCGCGCTGAGGCTTGCGCGGCGCAGGACGCGTCGCGGATGCGCGCCGAGGAGGCGCGTCAAAAGAAGATCGCAGGCGGTGTGCGGCGCGATGCGGTCCGGCTGCTCGACCTCAGGACGCCGCCGGCGCCACCAGCTGCCGCGCCGCGGCCACGATCGCCTCCACGCGTGCGGCGGCACGTTTGCGGTCGACGGCATGGCCGAGGATCACGGTCTCGATGGTCAGGTGCGCCAGCAGGCTGTCGAACAGCAGTTCGGCCAGGGTGCCCGGGGCCAATGCCAGCGCCGGGGTGCCGGCCGTACCTGCGTGGTGGTCCAGCAGCCGCGTGAGAAGCCGGTGCCAGACCTGCGGGCCGTGGCGGTACCAGGCCTCGCCGACGCCGGGCACGGCGGCGCCGGCGACCACCAGTCGGTAGAAATCCACATGCCGGGACGAGCCGACCACGTCCACCAGTTCCAGCAGGATCGCGCGCAGGCCGTCGTCGAAGGACGGCCGCTCGATGTCCAGGTCGGCAAGGCGTGCCAGGAACTCGTCGCACAGGTGCGCGATGCAGGCCGCGAACAGGGTCTGCTTGTCGCCGAAGTTGCGGTACAGCGTGGCCTTGGAACCGCCGGCCGCGGCGACGACGGCATCCATCGAGGTGCCGTCGTAGCCGTGGGCGAGGAAGCTCTCGCAGGCCACCTGCAGCAGGCGCTCGCGTCGCGCGCGTCCCCGCGCCGTGGCGGGCGCGGGGGCAGCGGATGCGGGTCGCCGGGCGGTCATTCCGCCTGCGCGGCCTCGGGCAGGGCGTAGGCGATGATGTAGTCGCCACGATCGGGCGACTGGCGCGCGCCACCGGCGGCGATCACCACGTACTGGCGACCGGTCTTCGGCGACACGTAGCTCATCGGCGTGGCCTGCGCGCCGACCGGCATGCGGCCCTTCCACAGCTCGTCGCCGCTGGCGATGTCCAGCGCGCGCAGGTAGTAGTCCTGGGTGCCGGCGTAGAACGCCAGGCCGCCGGCGGTGACCACGCCGCCGCCCAGCGTCGGCATGCCGACCTCGGCCGGGAAGCCCGGACGCAGGCCGCCCAGCTTGACGTCCTTGACCGAGCCGGCCGGGCGCTCCCACAGCAGCTTGCGCGCCTGCAGGTCGATCGCGGCGAGCACGCCCCACGGCGGCGCATGGCAGGGCACGCCGAGCGGCGAATTGAACGCGCGGTGGTCGATGACGAACGGCGTGCCGTCCATCGGGTAGGTACTGCCGACGCCGTGGCCGGAGGTCAGCGCGGCCACGTCGACGTCCTCGCGCGGCTGCAGCTGGACCACCTGCGGCATGCGGATGTCGTTGACGAACAGCGTGCCGGTGCGCTCGTCGACCGCGCCGCTGCCCCAGTTGAAGCCGCCGTAGTAACCGGGGTAGATCAGGGTCGGCGTGAGGCTGGGCGCGGTGAACTCGCCGTGGTAGTTGAGCTGGCGGAAGGCGATGCGGCAGTAGAGCTGGTCGAAGAACGTCGCGCCCCACATGTCGCGCTCGGTCAGCGCAGCGGCGCCCAGCGCCGGCATGCCGGTCGAGTAGGGCTGGGTCGGCGAGACCCAGTCGCCGGCGGCCACGTCCTGCGGCACCGGCTTCTCTTCGACGTTGGCCAGCGGCGTGCCATCGCGGCGGTCGAGCAGGAAGATCTGTCCGCGCTTGGTCAGCTGCACCAGCGCCGGGGTCTTGCCGCCGTTGCCGTCGGGCAGGTCGATCAGTGCGGGCTGCGCCGGCACGTCGTAGTCCCAGATGTCGTGGTGCACGGTCTGGAAGGTCCAGCGCTCGCGGCCGGTGGTGATGTCCAGCGCGACCACCGAGCTGGAGTACTTCTCGGTCAGCGGCGGACGCACGCCGCCCCAGAAGTCGGGCTGCTGGTTGCCGGTGGGCAGGTAGACCAGGCCCAGGGCGTCGTCGAAGGCCGGCGTCGACCACACGTTGGGGGTCGAGCGGGTGTAGGTCTCGCCCTC
>JAFAFY010000207.1 GCA_023423235.1 Pseudomonadota bacterium | reverse complement strand
CCTGCCGGGCGCGCCGTGGGCCGTGGTCGCCGCGACCGGCCGCGGCAACGTCGTGCTGTTCGCCGATGATCCCGCGCACCGCAAGTACTGGCGCGGCACCGAGCGCCTGCTGCTCAACGCGCTGCTGCTGTCCGACCAGCTGGTGCCGGCGAGGCGCTAGGTCAGCAGCGCGCTGGACAGATTGGCGCTTGCCCCGTCGTTCCCGCCCGATCACGCGGGAACGACGCGCTGATAATCGGCGTCGCTTCAGGGCATCAGGCGCAGGTCGTGGCGGTCGCACGCGCCGTCATGCCTGCAGGCTGCGCAAAATGAAACAGCGAGGCCGGAAGGCCTCGCTGTCGGGTCACGCGGACAGGGGGCGTCTCAGTACTTCGGCACGCTGCCATCGACGCTGTCGGTCCAGGCGTCGATGCCGCCCTGCACGTTGAACACCTGGGTGAAGCCCTGGTTGCGGAAGTGCTCGGCGGCCTGCTGGCTGCGGCCGCCGTGGTGGCACAGGAACGCCAGCGGCGTGTCCTTGGGCAGGGCCTGCAGGCGCTGCAGGCCGTCGCCGTCCAGCACCTCGAACGGACGCGCGACCGCGGCGGTGGCGCGCTCCTCGGGCGGACGCACATCGACCAGGGTCAGGCTGCCGGCGGCGATGCGCGCGTCGGCGTCGACCGGGGCGATGTCCTGCACCGGCCTGGGCGCATTGGGGTTGTCGATGACCAGGCCGCGGCCGCGGATGTCGTCGGCGAAATCAATGGTCAGGCCCTCGGCGCGGCGCGCGCCGGCCAGGTCGAACTGCACCGCGATGCCGTCGGCATCGGCGATCACCGCGTTGGGGCTGCGCGGGGCCAGCTGCAGGCGGGTGCGGAAGTTGCGGTCGATGTCGACCTGCAGCACGTAGTCGCCGCCGGCGTCGTCGACCGCCTTGGCGATCATCTCGCGCGCGTCCGGGGTGATGGTGATCGACGGCGGCGTGCGGTCGGGCGGGGCGACGCCGAACACGCCGTGCAGCTCGCCGCTGCCGGCCATCTGCTCGATGATGTCGCTGCCGCCGAGCAGTTCGCCGTCGACGTAGAGCTGCGGGATCGTCGGCCAATCGCCATAGAGCTTGATGCCTTCGCGGATCTCGCCGTCCTCCAGCACGTTGACGTGCGCGTAGTCCACGCCCAGCGCGTCGAGCGCGGACACGGCCTTGGCGGAGAAGCCGCATTGCGGCGCCAGCGGCGAACCCTTCATGAACAGCACGGCGCGGTTGCCCTGGAGCAGGGTTTCGATGCGGGTGCGGAGGGCGGGGTCGAGGGACATGGCGGCGGATCCGGTGTGCGGGAAGTCCGACATGGTAACGCGGCGCCGCCGATGCAAGCCTGACCACGCGCCTGGCGTGCCGCGCCGCGGCATCGCGCAGGCCCGGCACCGCAATGGCCGGCTGCGCAGCTGGCATCATGCGCGGCATGTCGCCGCATCGCCCGCCCCGCCGACCGCACCTGTGGCTACCACTGCTGCTGGCCTCGCAGCTGGTGGTGGCCGTGCTGTGGTGGCGGCTCGGCTGGCAGGTCGGGCTGCCGCTGCTGCTGGCCAGCCACGCGCTGTGCCTGTGGGGCGTGCTGGCGCCCGGCTCGCGGCTGTACGGGCCTGTGCTCACGCGCCTGCCCGGCGACGCGCCGGCGGTATGGCTGACCATCGACGACGGCCCCTCCGACGACACCCGGCCGCTGCTCGACCTGCTGGACGCGCACGGCGCCCGGGCCACGTTCTTCCTGGTCGGCGCGCGTGCCCGCGCGCGGCCGGAGCTGGTGCGCGAGATCGTCCGCCGCGGCCACGGCATCGGCAACCACAGCCAGACCCATCCGCAGGCCGTGTTCTGGGCGCTGGGTCCGGCGCGCATGCGCCGCGAGATCGGCGCCTGCCAGCGCACGCTGGCCGACATCGCCGGACAGGCGCCGGTGTGGTTCCGTTCGGTGGTCGGCCACAGCAACCCGTTCGTGCACGCGCCGCTGCGCGAGGCGGGCCTGGCGCGCGTGGGCTGGTCGGCGCGCGGGTTCGACGCGGTCGAGGCCGATGTGGGCAAGGTGGTGTCGCGGATCGATGCCGGCCTCGCGCCGGGCGCGATCGTGCTGCTGCACGAGGGCGCCGCGCACGGCCGCAATGTCGGGATGGTGGCCGGCGTGCTGGCGAAACTTGACGAACGCGGTCTGCGCGCCGTGCTGCCGGAGTGACGCGGCGCGCCTCGTCGTTCCCGCGCAGCGCCCTTCACGCGTGAGGGCGCTGCACGCGGCAGTCCCCGCCTAGATCCGCTCGCCGACGATCAGCCAGTTGTTGAACGGGGTATCGCCATACAACGGGCGGATCGTGGTGCGCAGGCCCGCGCCTTCGAGCTGGCTGCGGAGGCCCTCGGCGGTGGGGTAGCACTTCGCGCGTTCCTGCATCCAGCCCACCAGGTTCGCCAGCCGGTCGGTGATGCGGGTGGTGCGGCTGCGGCCGGAGTCGTCGGCCAGGCCGCTGCGGATCACCAGACGCGCGCCCGGGTCGAGCATCGCGATCACCGTCTCCAGCAGCGCGTGCTGCTTCTCGTGCGAGAGGTACTGCAGCACGTCGAGGATCGCGACGCTGCCGCGGTGGTCGGGCGAGCCGTTGGCCAGGTCGACCACGTCGAAACGCGCCTCGCGCAGGCCGGTGCGCGCGGCGACCTCGCGGCCGCGCCTGATCTTGTCGGCGTCGATGTCGACGCCGTAGTAGGCCAGGCGCTGGCCGTCGGCATGCAGCGCGTGCGCCAGCAGGCCCAGGCCGCAGCCCAGGTCCAGCACCGGTGCGCTGGTCGGCCGCAGCGCGTCGAGCACGCCGGGATACAGTGGATCGGTCCGCAGCTTGGTCAGCGTGTAGTAGTAGTCGTAGCGGTTGCCCAGCGGGTGCCGGGGCAGGAACGCACGGGCGATGCCGCGCGCGGCGTCACGGCTGAAGGGTGCGGTCGGCGGGGCGGTGGGCGAGGTCGCTGGGGTCGAAGTCATGGGCGCGACAATAAGCCGCGCGCCACCGGCAGCGCCAGCCGGGTCCACTCGGTGTACAGCGCGGCGGACGGGTGCAGGCCGTCTTCGGCCAGCATCGCCGGCGCGCCGCCGCGCAGGCGGCTGACCGCCATGGTGTCGACGAACGCGACTCCGTGCGCGGCGCAGATGCGCGCGGCGGCGGCGTTGTAGGCATCGAGCTCGCGCGCGATCACGGCGCGGTCGCGCCCCGAATCAGCGGCGAACGGGGTCACGCCCCAGTCGGGAATCGCCAGCACCAGCACCCGCCCGGGATCGTCGCTGGCCAGTGTGACCGCGCGCTGCAGCAGGGCATCGAACTGGCCGGCGTAGTCGTCGACGGTGCGGCCGCGGTACTGGTTGTTGACCCCGATCAGCAGGCTGACCAGCGCGTACGGTCCCGCGGGCGCGGCGGCGTCGATCGCGACATCCAGCTCGTCGGTGGTCCAGCCGGTGGCGGCGATGATGTCCGGCGCATCGAGCGCGATGCCGTCCCCGCGCAGCGCGGCGGCCAGTTGCACCGGCCAGCGGCCTTCGGGCGCGACACCCTCGCCGATGGTGTAGCT
>JAFAFY010000186.1 GCA_023423235.1 Pseudomonadota bacterium | reverse complement strand
CCGGGCTGGAGCCACTGTCCCGAACCGTGCGCATGGCCGCGCGTGCGCTCGGGCGCGCCGGCCTGGTCCACGCCTACGGACATTGCAGCGCACGCATCGATGCGGACCGTTTCCTGGTCGCACCCGCGCGACCGCTAGGGCTGGTGGCGCCGGGCGAGGCCTGCAGCGTGGTGCCACTGGACGGCCCCCTACCGGAAGGCGTGCTGCCGGAAGTGCGCATCCACCGCGAGATCTACCGGCTGCGCGCGGATGTCGCCGGGGTCGCCCGGGTACAGCCGCCGAAGCTGATGAGCCTGAGCGTGCTGGGCCTCACTCCGGTGGCGCGCCACGGTTTTGGCGCCTATTTCCATCCCCAGCCACCGCTGTGGGACGACCCGCTGCTGTTGCGCTCCGATGCGCAGGCCGCCGCCCTCGCCGAGCAGCTGGGCGAGGCCAGCGCGATCGTGATGCGCGGCAACGGCGCGGTACTGGCCGCCGACGCCCTGCAGACGGCCGTGGTGCTGGCCTGGTATCTGGAGGATGCCGCGCGGGTGGAGCTGGACTGCCTGGCCGCCGCACCGATCCCCGCGCTTGCCCTGTCCGAGGTGCAGGCGCAGGCACGCGCCACCTGGAACGGGCGCCTGATGGAACGGATGTGGGAGTACCTGACGGCGGCCGACCCCGAACTGCCGCCGCGCTGAGCCTGCGGCGTGTGCTGCGCGCGCAGCGTGCGGACGTTCAGTCCGCTTCGGCCAGGGTCTCGCGCTCGGCAACCGCGCGGCGCACCTCGTCGTAGGTCCTGCGCAGATGATCGTGCGTGAGACGGCACGCACGCAGCGCGTTGCGCGACATCGCCGCCTCGAAGATCGCCTCGTGCTCGTCGTGCACGAAGCGCTTGCCGTGCGAGGTGTCGAGCGAAACGCGCCGGTAGCGCTCGGCCTGGTGGTAGAGCAGGTCCTGCAACTTGGTCAACCAGGGCGAACCGCAGGCGGAGATGAGCGCGTAGTGGAACTGGCGGTTACGGTCCTCCCAGGTATCCACGGTTGCCTGGAACTGCGTCTGCGGCTGCCCCTCGCGCTCGACTTCCGAGAGCGCGGCGAAGGCATCGCGCACGTCCGCTTCCCAGCCCTGGTCACCGCGCTCGATCGACAGGCGCAGCGCTTCGGTTTCGATCAGGTCGCGCACGCGCGAAATGTCGTCGAGCTCGTCGAGCGACAGCGGCGCCACCCAGAAACCGCGCTGGTCCTCGGTCTTGACCAACTGGTCGCCGGCCAGCCGTGCCAGCGCCTCGCGCAGCGGCGACATGCCGATCCCGTAGCGCTGCACCAGCGCTTCGAGCTTGAGCTTGCTACCCGCCTCGAGATGGCCGTGCACGATATCCCAGCGCAGGCGCTGGTAGGCACGGCGGGCGAGTGTCCGCGCAGACGACGTGGCAGCCGGATCTTTCATGGCGGGAGTGTGCCACGAATATCGAAAATCCCGCGCGAAGCGTTCCGCACCGCAGCAATTCCATGTTGAATTTCGACAATACAGGCGGAACCCGGGCGGGCCGGGTGGCACAAAACCCGGAATAATCTCCATTTCGGCGCCACCAAGTCGCTTTCGCCCAACGATCGTGCAAAAAATATCGTAATTTCTGTTGACGCTGGGGATGCAATTTGCTGTCATCGGATTGCCTCACAGGGGTCGCCATCGTCTGCTAAGGACGGGGCCAGCTCGACAGGGACAGTCGCATCCGCGTCACGCGGACCGCGCGGCAGGGACACCGTCACCTATCCAGACTGAACAGCAATCGGGGAGCATCTGATGAGTAGTCGAGCTGGCTGTACGCGCCGAGGGGGTATCGGCGTCTCTATCCTGGCGTTGTGTATCTCGGGGGCGCTGCACGCGCAGCAGCCCGAGACGCAGGCGACGGATCTGGACCGGGTGCTGGTGACCGGCACCAACATCCGCGGCGCGGACCCGGCCGGCAATGCCGTGCAGGTGATCTCCGCCGAGCAGATCCGTGACAGCGGCAAGGCCACGGTCGGCGACTTCCTGCGCGATCTTCCGGCCAATTTCGCCGGCGGCGTCGGCATGAGCGACAACGTCCAGGGCGGGCAGGACGGCAGCGTGGCCGGCTCCAACATGACCGGCGGCCAGGGCGTGAACCTGCGCGGCCTGGGCGCCCTGTCGACCCTGGTCCTGGTCAACGGCCGCCGTGTTGCGGCATCCGGCCAGTTCGGCGACTACGTGGACATCTCCAGCATTCCCACCAATGCGGTTTCGCATATCGAGGTGCTGCTCGATGGCGCCTCGGCGGTCTACGGCTCGGACGCCGTGGGCGGCGTGGTCAACATCATCACCAAGCGCAGCGACAGCGGCGCCCATACCACAGTGCGGCTGGGCACCAGTACCCAGGGCGGCGGCGACCAGTTGCAGATCGGCCAGACCTGGGGCACGGAATGGGAAGGCGGCGGCCTGATCGTCGGCTATGAATACAACGACCAGGACAACGTCCTGGCCAACGACCGGGACATCTACAACGGCGGCGATTTCAGCAACCGCGGCGGTGTGAACTGGCGCAGGGCCAATGCACGGGCGGGCGCGGCGGCAAATCTCTTCGCGGGCACGGCCGCCGCCAACGGCAGGGTGGTCTACAGCGCGCCGGGAGGCGCCGGCACGGGACTGACCGTTGCCGACCTGGTCCCGGTCAGCGACGGCGTGGGCAACACCTACAACGCCTGGGACGGGGTCGACATCCTGCCGGCCATGAAGCGCCACAGCGCGTTCTTCGGATTCGAGCACGCCGTGGGCGAGACAGTCTCTCTCTACGGCGACCTGCGCTATACCCGTCGTCGCGGCACCTACAACCAGGGCTACCAGGCGGTTTACGGCACGCTGGCGCCCACCAATCCCCATGCCATCGCCGGCATCGCCAACAACTTCGGCGTGCTGATCGACGATGCCCCGCTGCAGCGCCAGGTGGGCGTGGACAGCCTCGCTGCGGCGTTCGGCGCCAGTTTCGACCTGGCCGGCAGCTGGCGGGCGACTGCGGATCTGTCCTACAGCCGGGAAACCCAGTTCCGCGATTCGGATGTCCTGCGCAACGCCAACATCTACGACCACCTGCCCGCCGCCAACGGCGGCAGGGTGCAGGCGCCCAGCGCGATGGCCTGCAGCCTGATGGGGCTGGGCGCTGGCAATACGCCCGCCAATCCCAATGCGCAGCAGGCCTATTGCGCCGCGCTCGGCTTCGAGGCCTTCAATCCGTGGTCGACGCAGCCGCTGTCGGACCGGGTGCGGGCGCAGATGATCGGTTTCGAGAACCTGGAGTACACCTCCTGGCTCACCCAGGCGAGCTTCAAGGCCGATGGTGACCTGTTCGAGATCGGCGGCGGCGCAGTCAAGCTCGCGGCAGGCCTGGACTGGCGGCGCGAGAACATCGGCGGCGAACTCGATTTCAACTGGCGCAGCATCGGCGACGCGCACGAGACCTTCGGCACCACCGAGCGCGATGTCGCCGCCGCATTCGTCGAACTGGCCGTGCCGCTGGTGGGCGCCAACAACTCGTCCAGGCTGGCAAAGAAACTGGATGTCTCGCTGGCCGGCCGTTACGAGCGCGGCAGGGGCCTTGGCGATTTCTCCACCTTCAATCCCAAGGCAGGCTTCGACTGGAAACCCACCGATGCGCTTACCGTGCGCGGCAGCTGGGGCACCTCGTTCCACGCCCCGCCGATGCGCTATGCCTACGACGGCGTCCAGCCGATCACCGGCGGCAACGGTGCCTTCCTGCGTGCCGACCTCTATACCGCGCCATGCAACACCAGCCTGGTACCGCTCAATGGCGTGGTCGGAACGCCGGGCGGCGCGGGCAACTGCACGTTCTCGGCCATCGTGGTGGCCGGCGGCGCCGGGCCCACGCTGCGCCCGGAGGAATCGACGACCTGGACGCTCGGCTTCGACTACGCGCCCGAGTGGGCGCCCGGGCTGAAGGTGGGCGCGAGCTATTTCGACCTGGAGATCGACGACCGGATCGTGCGCATCCAGGCCGGCACGCTGGGCGGCATCCTGGCCGAACTGTTCGCCACCGGTGATACCGCCTACATCGACAGCCTGGAATTGAACCCCGGTGCGACGCGTGTGGAGCAGATGTTCGCCGACCCGCGTTACCTCGGGCAACTGGGCACGGGCCCGGTGCAGTCGGCGGCCGACGTGGCGATGATCATCAACGCCACCCAGATCAACCTGGCGTCGCTGCGCATGTCCGGCGTCGACTTCCACCTCGACTACGCATGGGAGACGGCCAGCGCCGGCGCGTTCGATGTCTTCGCGCGCGGCACCTGGCTCGATTCCTACGAAATCCAGGCCGCACCCGGCGCGGACTACATCGACCAGTTGGGCAAGTACAGCGCGGCCGGCAATCCGGTCCCGCTGCGCTCGCAGCAGGGCCTGCGCTGGAGCATCGGCGATGTGCGCACGACGCTGACGATGAACTACGTCGACGACTACGCTTGCGACCAGGGCTGCTATGTGCCCAACGCCAGCGGCCTGCCGGTACTGGCGGACCGGCCAGTGCGGATCGGCTCCTGGACGACGTTCGACCTGGCAGTGGACTACGACCTGTCCGGTTTCGGCGGTTTCCTCGACCAGTCCCGGCTGAACTTCACCGCGCTCAACGTCACCGACCGCGATCCGCCCTTCATCGATGGCGGCACCGCCGCCAACGATGCGCTCGCCGATCCCTACGATCCGGCCAACGCCACGGTGATGGGCCGCACCCTGGTGCTCTCCTTCAGCAAGCACTGGTGACCCGACCGGTCCACAACGCTCCCCGCCATCGCTACAGGAGTCCGACGCCGTGTTGAAGTGCCTGTTCCCCGCCCTGCTGGTCTCCGTGTTGTGGGCGGCACCCGCCGCAGCGTTGTCGCCTCCCGGTCCCGGGCCGGGGGGCGGAGGCGTCGCCGGCGACGTGCCGCTGGCCGTCCCCGGCGCCACGGTCCGTACGATGCGGGCCAGTGGCTCGGGGCGCACATTCGAGGTCACCATCGCACGGCCCGCGGCGCCGCCTCCCGAGCATGGCTATCCGGTGCTCTACGTGCTGGATGGCAACATCATGGCGCTGACGGCGATCGAGGCCGCCCGGGCCTACGATCGCCGTCTGGACCGTGCTCCGGGCGACGACCTGGTGGTCGTGGCGATCGGTTATCCGCCCGGCGTGCAGGCCGGCGAGGAGCGGATGTACGACATGACGCCGCCGGGCATCCGCGATCCGCGGATCGCCCGACCCACCGGGGGTGCCGACGCGTTCCTGGATTTCATCGAGCACGACCTCAAGCCCGCGCTGGCACGGGAGATCCCGATCGACCCGAACCGCCAGGCCTTGTTCGGGCATTCGCTCGCCGGACAGTTCACGCTCTATACCCTGCTGACGCGGCCGCAGCTGTTCGATACCTACCTGGCCGCGAGTCCTTCGGTCTGGCTTGGCAATGCCTACCTGCTGGATCGCCTGGCGGACGCCGGCCAGGCCTGGCGTCCCGGCCAGGCACCCAAGCGGCTGCTGCTCACTGTCGGCCAGTACGAGCAGGCGCTGCACCCCGCCCTGCAGGGCCATCCGCGCGCCGCCGAATTTGCCGACCGCTTCGCCCAGATGCGGCAGAACACCCTGATGCGGGAAGTCGCCAACCGGTTGACCGACGTTCCCGGCGTGCTGTTCCAGTTCAACGAGATTCCCGGCGAGGACCACGGCAGCGTGATCCCCGCGTCGCTCGGCCGCGCGGTGTTCTTCACCCTGACCGGCCCGAAGGCGCCACCGGTTCCCGATGCCAGGGCCTACCAGGCCATGACGCCGCAGCAGCGCTACATGCTGCGCCTGTGGGTCCGCGACCTCCCCGATCCGGTGCGCATCCCCTGGCTGACCACGCTGCGCGACAACCTGCACCGCGACCTCGACGAGGCCCAGGTCCAGGCACTGCACGACGAACGCGACCGCATGGACCAGACCCACGGCACCCGCCCACACGCGGTGAACGCGCCGGGCGACGACTGACGCCCGCACACCCCTGTGCATGCGCGTTGTCGGCATGTGGACATGCGCAAATCTCATGTGGCGCAAGGCGGGCGCTTCCTAGAATGGCGTCCCTTTCGCCCGGATGCGCGGCATGACGTTCCGATTTTCCGGCGCTGCGCTGGCGCCGCTGCTATTGCTGCTGATGACCCTGTTCACGGCCGCCTGCGGGCGCGACGCGGGCGACGCCACTGGCGACCGGCTCGATGCGATCCAACGCGCGGGCGTACTCCGGGTGGCCGCGTTCGACGGCAATCCGCCATTCGGCTTCATCGACCCGCAGACGCGCCGGATCGCCGGCTTCGATGTCGACATCGCCCAGGCGCTGGCCGATCGCCTGGGCGTGCGGCTGGAACTGCTGCCGACCAACCCTGCCAACCGGGTGCCGCTGCTGGCCTCTGGCAAGGTCGACCTGGTATTGGCGAACTTCACCATCACCGAGGAGCGCGCCCGGCAGATCGACTTCAGCATTCCGTACTTCGCCTCGGGCACCCAGTTCCTGGCGCGCAAGGGCACGCTGTCCTCGCCCGATCAGCTTGAAGGCCTGCGCATCGGCGTGGACAAGGGCACGGTCAACGAAATCGTGATCCGCCAGCAGTTCCCGCAGGCCACGCTCATCGCCTACGACGACACGCCGTTCGCGTTCACCGCGCTGCGCAACGGCAACGTGCAGGCGATCAGCCAGGACGGCCCCAAGCTGGTCGGCCTGCTGGCGAACGTGCCCGACCGCGAGGCCTACGAGATCCCGGCGTTCGCGATTTCCGAGGACCTGATCGGCGTCGGCGTCCCCAAGGGCGAAGCCCGGCTCAAGGCCTTCGTCGACGAGAGCCTGCGCGCGCTGGAAGCCGACGGCGAGGCCCAGCGCATCCATGACCGCTGGTTCGGTCCGTCCTCGAAAACGCCGTTGCCCAGGCTGTACCGGATCGGCGACAGCGGGCCTGACGACGGCCGACCAGCCGACAGCCGGCCGGCACCCACGGCTTGAGCGGATGCAGTGCCGCAACTGCCGGCGAACGGCCTGACCGCGATGCTCGCGCCGCAATACCTGCAGTGGCTGCTGCAGGGCCTGACCGTGACCGTGGCGCTGTCGGCCGCGGTCACCGTCGCCGCGCTCGTGCTCGGTTTCGGCCTGTGCCTGGCGCGACTCTCGCCCGCGCGATTGTTGCGTTGGCCGGCGCGGGCCTGGCTGTCGCTGATGCGCAACACCCCCCTGCTCGTGCAGTTGTTCTTCTGGTATTTCGGCGCGCTGGCGCTGCTGCCCGCAGGCCTGCGCGACTGGCTCAACCAGCCGCACCACGTCCACCTCTGGCTGCTGGGCCTGCGCTGGCCGCCGTTCGAGTACCTGGCCGCCTTCGTCGGGCTTGCGCTCTACAGCGCCGCGTTCTTCGCCGAGGAATTCCGCGCCGGCATCCGCGGGGTTCCGCGCGGCCAGGTGCTGGCGGCGGCGGCGCTGGGGCTGCGGCCGGCGCAGCGCTGGCGCCATGTGGTGCTGCCGCAGGCGGTGCGCATCGCACTGCCGCCGCTGGCCGGGCAGGCGATGCAGGTGGTCAAGAATTCCTCGCTGGCCATGGCCATCGGCGTGGCCGAGCTGGCGTACATGGCGCGCCAGGTCGAGTCGCAGACCTTCCAGGCATTCCAGGCCTTCGCCGTGGCCACGCTGCTGTACATGGCGGTGATCGCGCTGATCGAACTTGCCGCCGCTGGCCTCGGCCGGCGCCGCGTGGCGCTGGCCTGAGCCGCCATGGACCTGCGCGTCATCACCGACAACCTGCATTACTTCCTGCTGGGGGCCTGGCCGGGCGGCCCGCTTGGCGGGGCCGCGCTGACGGTGCTGCTCAGCGTGACATCGGCGCTGGCCTCGGCCGCGCTGGGGCTGACCGGCGGCATCGCGCTGGCGCTGTTGCGCGGGCGCTGGCGGGCGCCGTTGCTGGCGGTGCTCGGATTCTTCCGCGCCATCCCGATCCTGCTGCTGGTGTTCTGGATCTACTTCCTGCTGCCGGTGCTGTTCGGCGTCGACGTGCCGGGCGTGCTGACGGTGATGCTGGCGCTGTCGCTGGTCGGCGGCGCGTACCTGGCGCATTCGGTCGCCGCCGGCATTGCCAGCCTGCCGCCTGGCCAGTGGCAGGCCGCGCAAGCACTGGGCCTGGGCCGCTGGCAAGGCCTGCGGCTGGTGGTGCTGCCGCAGGCCCTGCCGGTGATGCTGCCCTCGTTCGTCAACCAGTGGATCGCCCTGGTCAAGGACACCTCGCTCGGCTACGTGATCGGCGTCGCCGAGCTGTCGTTCG
>JAFAFY010000165.1 GCA_023423235.1 Pseudomonadota bacterium | reverse complement strand
CCCCGGTGCGCTCGTGGATCTCGCGGTAGGGCACGCCCTGCTGCAGCAACGGCACCACGCGCCAGCGGTCGACCAGCGCCTCCAGCTCGGCCGGCGTGCACAGGTCCTCCAGGAAGCACAGCACCTCGTCGGCGCTGCGCAGGCGCAGGAAGGCATCGGCCAGCGCCTGCAGCGAGGCACTGACATCGAGGTCGGGCAGCGGTTCGGTGCGTTGCTTCATGGGTGTGGGCTGGAGGATGGCCTGGGCTGAAAAGGCGTTTGCCGGGAGGGCATGACGCGGAAGTCAGTGCGTTTCAACGTAATAATGCGCTATCACACTAATTCACGATCGCTGCTTGGTCAAGCTGGCCGTGCGGCTGGTCTATGCTGGCCCGGTCGGAATCCGGGATGTCGAGACATGCACGGTTGTCGCGCGTTGCCGTTGCCGTTGCTGTTGTTGCTGTGCGCCGCACCTGCAGTCGCCACGCCAGCGGAATCGACCGCGCCGCCCTCGGCAGCGTCCGCGCCCGCCGAGGCCCTGCCGCTGCGCAGCCGCGAGGCGCTGGATGCGTACCTCGCACAGCATCCCACCCCGCTCGACCAGTTGCCGCCCGAGGCGCGCGCCTGGTTCCTGGCCGATCTCGATTTCGGCCCGCGCGGCCTGCGCAGCTTTCCCTTCGGCGAACTCGAACCCGAACTGACGACGGCCGAGATCGCCGGGGTCGGGCGCCTGCTGCTCGATGCGCCGCTGTCGGTCCAGGGCCTCGACGAAGCCGAGGCCGCGCGCCTGCGCAGCGCACGCCAGCGCGATCCGGGAATGCGCGTCACCGCGCCGGTGGCGCAGGGCTATGCCGCGCTGCTGTCGGCAGGCGTTGCGCGGGAAGCCGCCGCCGCGGCATTCGACCGGCAACTGGCGGCGCATCTGCCCATCGAGGACATGCAGGACATCGGCACCGGCGACCTGCGCGTTCTGGTGCGGGCGGCCTTGCGCATCGCCGAACTCGACCCCGGCCCCGCGCGCATACGGGTCGCGATCCAAGCGCACGATGCGCTGGCCGCACGCGGCTGGGCGCCGCCGGGCGACGGCCGGGCGATCCAGTCGCTGCTGTTGCGACAGGGCGACCTGGAAGGCGCCCGCGCCTTCGCGACCCGGCATCCCGCGCGCAACCTGCCGTCACTGCCACAAGTGGTGGATGCAGGCGCCATCGCCGATGGCCTGCCCGCGGTCTGGACCCTCGATCCCGCGCAGCCGGAAACCGTCACCCGCGAAACGGCCGACCTCGGCACCCGGATCGTGGTGGTGTCCAGCCCCGGCTGCGGCTTCAGCCGCGCGGCCTCGGCGGAGATTCCACGCGACCCTGTGCTTGGCCCGTTGTTCCGGCAGTACGCGATGTGGTTGGCAGCGCCCCAGCATCTCGCCAGCCTGGCTGCGATGCAGCAGTGGAACCGCCGCCACCCCGATGCCGCCCTGGTCATCGCCACCGATCCCGCACACTGGCCGATCGCGCTCGACAGCACGCCGACCTTCCATTTCTTCCGCGACGGCAGGCGGGTCGCGACCGTGGAAGGCTGGCCTACGGCTGGCAATCGCGAGGCGCTGGTGGACGCGGCCCGCAGCAGCGGCCTGCTGGCCGCGGATGATGCAGCACCGGCGCACTGATCGCAGGCCTGCGGGCCAGGCGCTGCAGATCGCGGCACGCACCGTTCAAGTCGGCAACGAGGCGTACTGCACTGGATGCGCGCCCCAATCCGCTCAGGCGCATCCACATGGGCGCCAGTCGCTACTCCGCGGCGTCGGAGCGCCCCCGCGTTGCCAGCCACGCCAGCGCCACGCCGCACAGCGCAGCGGTGGCGGAGAAGAACACGCGCGTGCCGAGGTAATTCGGATCATGGATCTTCGCCAGCGCGATGCGCGCATAGACCGGCGATTCCAGCTTGACCACGCCCATGTAGAACAGGTGCCAGGCGTCGATGCCGGTGGCGACCACCAGCGCGGCAAGGCAGCTCCAGCCGATCGCCGGGCCATGCGGCCAGCGCCTGCGCGCGCCGATCCAGTGGAACAGCAGGTAGCACACCACGCCCACGGCCAGCGCGATCAGCGCCGCTTCCAGCACCCCGGGCCAGCCGAAATGCAGCCGCAGGTTCATCCTGCGGTGCTGCCGCCGGTATCGGCCACGCGCCAGCGCGGCAGCACGCCGAGCAGCGCACCGTCGGCGACCAGCTTCACTGCCGCAGCGACCTCGCCGTCGAGCGCGCGGTCGCGGTCCAGGAACGGAATCGCCCCGCGCACGATGGCGTGTGCCGCAGCCACCACGCCGCCGGGATGGAACGGCTCGCAGGACGCCAGCTCGGCGCGCAGGCCTTCCACCTCGTCGACGAACGCGCCGCGCGTGGCGCGGTCCGACGCCGGGCCGCCCTGCACCTTCGCCGCCAGCGCCTCGGCATCCTCGCGCCGGGCGAGGTCGCGGGCGGCATTGATCATGTCCACGCGCAGGTCCAGCGCCTGCGCCGCGGTGTAGAGCTCCAGCGCCAGCACCTTGCCCAGGTCGTCGGCCATGGACAGCACGTGGCGCGCCTCGTTGGTGCCCATGGAGACGTGATCCTCGGCGTTGGCGCTGGTCGGGATGGAATAGACGCTGGCCGGATGCGCGCGCGTGGCGAGGTCGTTGACGATCGCCGCCGCGGTGTACTGCACGATCATATAGCCCGACTCGGTGCCGTCCTCGTTGCCGACCAGGAACGCCGGCAGGCCGTCGTTGGTCGCCGGGTCGACCAGCTTGTTGAGCCGGCGTTCGGAGATCGACGCCAGCACCGGGATCGCGGCCTTGACGTAGCTCATCGCCAGCGCCAGCGGCATGCCGTGGAAGTGACCGGCGGAGATCACCTGCTGCTCCACGTGTTCGGCATCGCGCTCGGGGAACACCAGCGGGTTATCGGTCACGGCGTTGAGTTCGACATCCAACACGCGCTTGGCCTGCTCGACCGCATCGCGCACCGCGCCATGCACCTGGGGGATGCAACGCAGCGAATAGCTGTCCTGCGGCTGGTGCTTCTTGCCGCCGCGGAACGGCTTGAAGCGCTGGTAGAACTTTTCGCGGCCGTGGCGCTGGTCGCTGGGCACCCAGTCCCAGCCGATGTCGAAACGCAGCGCCTGGGCATCG
>JAFAFY010000060.1 GCA_023423235.1 Pseudomonadota bacterium | reverse complement strand
GCGACAACCTGGAGCGCACCTTCGGCGGCGTGCTGCGGCATTTCGATTTCGGCAGCGATGGCCACCACGGCATCGGCGCGCTGGGCATCCTCACCGACGACGAGCGCCCGCTGATCCTGGCCGAGGGTCGCCCGCGCGCGCGCAACAGCGACGGCCCGGACGCATGAACCTGTTGCTCGAACCCTTTGCCTACGGCTACATGCGCAATGCCATCTGGGTCTGCGCCCTGGTCGGCGGCGTGTGCGCGTTCCTGTCGGCCTACCTGATGCTCAAGGGCTGGTCGCTGATCGGCGATGCGCTGTCGCATTCCATCGTGCCGGGCGTGGCCGGCGCCTACATGCTGGGCCTGCCGTTCGCGCTGGGCGCGTTCCTCGCCGGCGGACTGGCGGCCGGGGCGATGCTGCTGCTCAACCAGCGCACCCGGCTGCGCGAGGACGCGGTGATCGGGCTGATCTTCACCGCGTTCTTCGGCCTCGGCCTGTTCATGGTCTCGCTCAAGCCCACCGCGGTGAACGTGCAGACCATCGTGCTGGGCAACGTGCTGGCCATCACGCCCGGCGATACCCTGCAGCTGGCGATCATCGGCACGGTGACGCTCGCGGTGCTGCTGCTGCGCTGGAAGGACCTGATGGTTGTGTTCTTCGACGAGGTGCATGCGCGCTCGATCGGGCTGAATCCGCTGCGCCTGAAGCTGCTGTTCTTCGCGCTGCTGTCGGCCTGCACCGTCGCCGCGCTGATGACCGTCGGCGCGTTCCTGGTGATCGCGATGGTGGTCACGCCCGGTGCGACCGCCTATCTGTTGACCGACCGCTTTCCGCGGCTGCTGCTGCTCAGCGTGCTGATCGGCGCGCTGACCAGCGCCATCGGCGCGTACCTCAGCTATTTCCTCGATGGCGCGACCGGCGGGGTGATCGTGGTGCTGCAGACGCTGGTGTTCCTGGCCGCGTTCGTACTGGCGCCGCGCCACGGCCTGCTGGCCGCGCGCCGGCGCGCACGCGCGGCCGGCCGTGCCGGCGAGGCGAGGCCGGCATGATCGAGACCCTGCTCGCACCGCTGCAGTTCGACTTCATGCGCTCGGCGCTGCTGATCGCCGCGCTGGTCGCGGTGCCGGCCGCGCTGCTGTCCTGCCTGCTGGTGCTCAAGGGCTGGGCACTGATGGGCGACGCCGTCTCCCATGCGGTGTTTCCCGGCGTGGTTGCGGCCTATCTGCTGGGCCTGCCGTATGCGCTGGGCGCGTTCTGCGCCGGCATGGGTTGCGCGCTGGCGATCGGCTGGCTCAAGGACAACAGCCGCGTGCGCCAGGACACGCTGATGGGCGTGGTGTTCTCGGGCATGTTCGCCTTCGGCCTGGTGCTCTACGTCTGGGCCCGCAGCGACGTGCACCTGGACCACATCCTGTTCGGCGACATGCTGGGCATCCAGCGCGCCGACCTGTGGCTGTCGGGCGGCATCGCGGTGGTCGTGGTGCTGGCCATCGCGCTGCGCTGGCGCGACCTGCTGCTGCATGCCTTCGACCCGGTGCAGGCGACCAGCATCGGCCTGCCGGTGGCCTGGCTGCACTACGGGCTGCTGGCGCTGCTGTCGCTGACGATCGTCGGCGTGCTCAAGGCCGTGGGCCTGATCCTGGCGATCGCCATGCTCATCGCACCCGGCGCGATCGCCTTCCTGCTGACCCGCACGTTCCCGGCCATGCTGCTGGTGGCCGCGGTGACCGCTACGCTGGCCTCGGTGGCCGGCGTCTACCTGAGCTTCTTCATCGACAGCGCCCCGGCGCCGACCATCGTGCTGCTGCTCACGGCGATTTTCATCGTCGCCTTCCTGGTCTCGGCGCACCGCACCCGGCGCGCCGACCGCGCGGCGCGCAATGCACGCGCGGCGGCCGAGGCGGCGCGGGTGGCGGGCGGAGCACGCTGAGGCGTCAGCCGCTGAGGCCGGCGGCCGCGTGGGCCGGTTTTACGGGATGTTGACCCGGCGCTTCGCCGCAGCGGCGACAATGGCGGCCGCCCGCTTCCAGCCAGCCTTCTTCTCCGTCCACGCAGGAGCCAGGCATGTCCGCATCCGTCCGCAATGCGCGTCCCGACTGGGACCAGGTGATCGTCGACATCGTCGACTACGTGCAGCACTACGAAATCCGCTCCGACCTCGCGTTCGATACCGCGCGCAACTGCCTCATCGACACCCTGGGCTGCGGCCTGGAGGCATTGGAGTACCAGGCCTGCACCAAACTGCTGGGTCCGCTGGTGCCCGGCACCGTGGTGCCCGATGGCGCGCGCGTGCCGGGCACGCGCTATCAGCTCGATCCAGTGCAGGCCGCGTTCGACATCGGCGCGATGGTGCGCTGGCTGGATTTCAACGACACCTGGCTTGGGGCCGAGTGGGGCCATCCGTCCGACAACCTCGGCGGCATCCTCGCCGTCGCCGACTGGATCAGCCGCGGCAATGCCACTGCCGGCAAGCCGCCGCTGACGATGCGCGACGTGCTGACCGCGATGATCAAGGCGCACGAGATCCAGGGCTGCATCGCGCTGGAGAACAGCTTCAACCGCGTCGGCCTGGACCACGTGCTGCTGGTCAAGGTGGCCTCGACCGCGGTGGTCGCCGGCCTGCTCGGCCTATCGCGCGCGCAGATGCTTGCCGCGGTGTCGCAGGCCTGGGTCGATGGCCAGGCGCTGCGCACCTACCGCCACGCGCCCAACACCGGCTCGCGCAAGAGCTGGGCCGCGGGCGATGCCACCAGCCGCGCGGTGCGCCTGGCGCTGATCGCGCGCACCGGCGAAATGGGCTACCCCAGTGCGTTGACCGCGCCGGTCTGGGGTTTCTACGACGTCTCCTTCGGCGGCCAGCCGCTGCGCTTCCAGCGCGCCTACGGCAGCTACGTGATGGAGAACATCCTGTTCAAGATCAGCTA
>JAFAFY010000056.1 GCA_023423235.1 Pseudomonadota bacterium | reverse complement strand
TGTGCTGGCAGTGCGCCTGCCGTTCCTGGCGATCTCCGCGCTCGTGCCGTGGCTGCTGGTGCGCATGACCGCGCGCGAGTTCGATGACGCGGCCGGCTGGATCGCCGGTTGCGCGGCACTGCTGCTGCCGCTGCTCGGCTCGCTGGGCGTGATGGCGTTGCCCGACGCGGTATTGGCACTGGCCACCGTGCTGTGCCTGGACGCCGGCCTGCGCCTGCTGCGCGAGGTCACCCATGGCGCGGCGCTGCTGCTGGCGCTGGGCCTGGCGCTGGGTGCGCTCAGCCACTACCGCTTCATCGCCGTGATCGGCGTCGGCATCCTGGTGCTGCTGTGGTTGCCGCGCGGACGCGAGGTGCTGCGCGATCCGCGGGTGTGGATCGCGATCGCATTCGGCGCCGCAGCCTGGATCCCGTTGCTGCTGTGGAACGTCGACAACGCCGAGGCCGGGCTGCGCTTCCAACTGGTCGACCGCCATCCCTGGGCGCTGCACGCCGACGGCTGGCTGTTCCTGGTGGTGCAGGCGCTGCTGGTCACGCCGCTGCTGTTCGCGGCGCTGGCCATTGCCGCCTGGCGCGGGCGCACTTCGGCCAGCGACGGCACGCGCTTCCTCGCCATCTGCGGCGGGCTGCTGGTGCTGGGCTTCTTCGTGCTCGGCTTCGTCGCCGATACCGAACGCGTCAGTTTCCACTGGCCGCTGCCGGGCTACCTGGCGCTGCTGCCGCTGGTGGGCGTCGTGCTGGCCGGCTGGCCGCGCTGGCTGCGGGTGGCTACCTGGGCGATGCTCGCGCTCGGCTTCGTCGGCGTGGTCGGCTACTACTACGCGGTTTCGTCGCCGCAGCTGCGCACGCAGATGGCGACGCAGAAATGGTATCCGTCGAATTTCGCCGGCTGGGACGAACTGGTGGCCGCGGTCGAGCAGGAACTGGCGCAGATGCCCGGCGACACCGTGCTGGTGGCGGACAACTTCAAGGTCGGCGCCGAGCTTGGCTTCGCACTTGGTCGCCGCGACATCCGCGTCCTCGAGCATCCGCTCAACCGCCACCATGGCCGCGCGCCGCAGCTGCGGCTGTGGGACCTGCAGCTCGATGACCGTGCGCAGCTGGGCGCGCGTCCGGTGTTGCTGGTGGTGGGTGCCAGCGACGTCAAGTTCAGTGCGCTGCTGGCGCGCTACCAGGCGGTCTGCGCGCAGATGGGCGGGCTGCCGGTCACCCGCGTGGTCAATGCCGATCGTGGCGGGCAGCGCTTCGTGCTGGCGCGGCTGGAACCGGGTGCACAGGCCGCTGGCGACTGCGTCACGCCCGCGGTCGCGCATGTCGACGCGCCTGCCCCGGGCACGCGCGTATCGGGGCGCGTGGATGTGCGCGGCTGGGCGGTCAAGGACGGCAGCGGTGTGGAATCGGTGGTCGTCACCCTCGACGGCGAGCCGGTCGCCGATGCCCGCTATGGCCTGACCAACGGCTGGGTCGGCGAGTTCCTGCGCGGCGGCTCGCGCGATCCGTCGCAGCCCGATGTCGGCTTCGAGGCGACGCTGGACCTGTCCGACCGCGCGCCGGGCACCTACTGGCTCGGCATCCGCATCATCGGCCGCGATGGTTCGGTCGAGCAGTGGGCCGAGCAGCCATTGCGGGTGCGTGCGGCGGAGTAGCTACGCGAAATGATCCGCACGCAGTCGGCGTGCGCATGCAAGCGGGCTTCTGATTAGCACGAACATTCAGCAACACGGTATCGCCCCCGCTCCCGCATGCGGGAGAGGGTTGGGGTGAGGGCGAAGCGCCCCCATCCGCCCTTCGGGCACCTTCCCCCGCATGCGGGGGAAGGGAACTGAGAGATCGTGCCAATCAGAAGCGGGCTTGCATGAGGGGCGACGGCTCAGGAGCAGAGGGCTCAGGAGCAGGCGGCTCAGGGGCAGGCGGCTCACGGGCAGGCGGCTCACGGGCAGGCGAACCCGGCTTCGCGCAGCAGGCGGGCGGTGCCGATCAACGGCAGTCCGATTAACGCGGTCGGGTCGTCGCTGCGGATCGCCTCGAACAGCGCGATGCCCAGACCCTCGCACTTGAAGCTGCCGGCGCAGTCGAATGGGTGTTCGGCGTCGACGTAGCGTTCGATTTCGCCCGATGCCAGGGCGCGGAACCGCACTTCGGTCACATCGGTGGTCTGCAGCAGCGTGAGCCCGTCGGGTGCGCCGTCGCCATTGGCGCGATCCGGCGCGCCGTCGAACCTGGCCAGCGCCAGTGCGGTATGGAAGTGCACGCGGCGCCCGGACATTGCCGTCAGTTGCGCGATCGCGCCGGCGCGGTCACCGGGCTTGCCCAGCGGCCGGCCGTCGAGTTCGGCCACCTGGTCGGACCCGATGACCCAACTGCCCGGATGGTGCCGGGCGACGTCCCGGGCCTTGGCGCAGGCGAGACGCCGGGCGAGGGCGGGCGGTGCCTCGCCGGGGTGCGGCGATTCGTCCACCTCGGGCCGGATGCATCCGAAATCCAGGCCCAGTCGCGCCAGCAAGGCGCGACGATAGGGGGAGGTCGAGCCCAGCAGCAGGCGCGGCACGGGCCGTGCGGCGGTGGAATCTTCGGTGGCGTGTGCGGAGGTGTTCACGCAGCGCCACGCCGGGCGTCGATGATCCGTGCCAGTTGCTGCTCCAGTCGTCCGCGCGCCGCCTCGATCGAGACCTGCAGCGCATCGAGCGTCGCCAGGCTGGCGTCGGCGCCGTGCTGCTGCAGCCACAGGCGCTGGCGCAGCATTTCCTGCAGCGCCTCGCGTACCGGATCCTCGCCGGCGTCGCTGCCCGCGCCGATTTCCACGCGTGCCAGCCGCAGCCGCGCCTCCAGCGCATCGGCGGCGTCGAGCACCTGCGCGAATGCGGCGCGGCGACGATGGACGCGCCGGCGCACGGCGACGACAATGGCCAGCACGACCAGCGCGGTCAGCAGCAGGCCCAGCGGCAACAGCAGGTTGGCTGGCGGCACATCGGTCCCCTTGCCCGGCGAGGCGCGCAGTCTGACGCCGCCCGGCGCGAGCGGCAAACCGGCCCGGGTCCGCGGCTGAACATGGCGGTTTGCGCGCCATGGGGCGGTTTGACAGCCGCATTTCCGGTCTTTAACATTCAGCGGCTTATGTCCGCCGAAATGCCCGGGTTGGTTGATGCTTGGCGCATGGTTGCGGCCAGGAGTCGTCTTGAAGGCCGGCTGCCGCTGTCGTCGATGACGCGCCTGCGCGATGTGCTGGCCGACACCGAGGGCGAGGTGGTCTGCTCGCTGGATTTCGACCAGGACGCCCTGCGGGCGCCGTATGTGGAACTCCGTATCGAAGCCGATCTGCCGCTGACCTGCCAGCGCAGCCTGCAGCGATTCGTGTTTCCGGTGCGGATCGTGCAACGGCTTGGCCTGATCCGCGACGAGGCGGACGAGGCCGGCCTGCTGCCCGAGTACGAGCCGCTGCTGGTGCCGGACGACGGCATGGTGGCGCCGGCGGCGCTGGTCGAGGACGAACTGATCCTCGCCGTGCCGGCCATCCCGGTCGCGCCGGGCTCGGAAGCGGTGGAACGCGACTGGCCCGTCACGGCGGAAGAAGAACAACGCGTCAACCCGTTCGCCGGGCTGGCGACCCTGAAGAAAGACCGAAACAACTGAACCTGTTGCTGGAGCAATTCCCATGGCTGTGCAGAAATCCCGCGTTTCCCCCTCCCGTCGTGGCCAGCGCCGTGCACACGATGCGCTGACCGCCAAGCAGCTGGCGACCGACCCGACGACCGGCGAGACGCACATCCGCCACCACGTCACCGCCGACGGCTACTACCGCGGCAAGCAGGTCATCCAGCCGAAGACGCGCGTCGTCGAGGAAGACTGATCAAAGCGCCCGCGGTCCTGGCGACTGCGGGCGGTTCCGATGCGGCCATGCCCTGTGCATGGCCGTCGTCGTGTCGGCAGGGATGCCGCGTTTCGGCGACCGGAGGCCATGAAGTCCGCCCCGGCCGCCTGCTTGTCGACCGCGTCGGGCCGTGCGCCTGACCGGCCGCCCGTCCCGCGCGTGCGGTTGCCACGCGCGACCTACGCGAGGGCCGCATCCCAGATGTCCAGCGAACGCATCTATTCCCGCATCATCGGCACCGGCAGCTATCTGCCCGAGAAGGTGCTGACCAACGACGACCTGGCGAAGTTCGTCGACACCAGCGACGAATGGATCGCGACCCGCACCGGCATCCGCGAGCGCCACATCGCCGCCGAGGGCGAGACCACCGGCGATCTGGCCTACCACGCCGCGGTGCGCGCGCTGGAAGCGGCCGGCGTTGTTGCCAGCGAGCTGGACCTGATCGTGCTCGGCACGACCACGCCCGACATCATCTTTCCCTCGACCGCCTGCCTGCTGCAGGCGCGGCTCGGCGCCAACGGCTGCGGCGCGTTCGACGTCAACGCCGCGTGCTCGGGGTTCCTGTACGCGCTGGCGGTGGCCGACAAGTTCATCAAGTCCGGCGATGCGAAAACCGTGCTGGTGGTCGGCTCCGAAACCCTGACCCGGATGGTCGACTGGTCCGAGCGCACCACCTGCGTGCTGTTCGGCGACGGTGCCGGCGCCGTGGTCCTGCGTGCCGACAGCGAGACCGGCATCCTCAGCACCCATCTGCACGCAGACGGCGGCAAGAAGGAACTGCTGTGGAATCCGGTCGGCGTCTCGGCCGGTTTCAGGCCCGACGAACCCAATGCCGGCGTGCGCATCCGCATGGCCGGCAGCGATGTGTTCAAGTACGCGGTCAAGGCCCTCGACGCGGTGGTCGAGGAAACCCTCGAAGCCAACGGCCTGGACCGCAGCGACATCGACTGGCTGATTCCGCACCAGGCCAACCTGCGCATCATCGAGGCCACCGCCAAGCGCCTGGAGATGCCGATGGACCGGGTCATCGTCACCGTCGATCGCCACGGCAACACCTCGTCGGGATCGGTGCCGCTGGCGCTGGACGAGGCGGTGCGTTCCGGCCGCGTGCAGCGCGGTCAGCTGGTGCTGCTCGAGGCCTTCGGTGGCGGCTTCACCTGGGGCTCGGCGCTGCTGCGCTACTGAGCCGTTGTGCCGCGCCCGGCGCAAAGGCCAGGGCGGCATCGAAACTCGATTGCTCCGATCCGCCATCGGCGGCGCGACCGCCTTGCCGTCGCGCTGCATGCGTCGGCGCGTGACCGCATCTGCGTGCCCGGCCGGCATCGCCGCGCTGTCATGCGCAACCGCGCCGTCCCGGCGTCGCCTGGGTGGGCGCGACACGCCGCCGCACGCGCGCGCCGCCAGCCTGCGGCAATACGCCCCGGTACAGACAATGTCGCGGATTGGCGCTTATCATCGCCCCGTTTCCAGCGCTGGAAGATCGTGTGACCGCATCGCAACTCGCATTCGTGTTCCCCGGGCAGGGCTCGCAGTCGCTGGGCATGCTGGCCGAGCTGTCGGAACTCCACCCCGTGATCCGCGAGACGTTCGAGGAGGCCTCGGACGGTGCCGGCGTCGATCTGTGGGCGCTGTCGCAGGGCGGCCCGGAAGTCGAGTTGAACCGCACCGAGTTCACCCAGCCGGCGCTGCTGGCCGCGGGGGTCGCGGTGTGGCGTGCCTGGCTGCAGCAGGACGGCGCGCAGCCCGCGTACCTTGCCGGCCACAGTCTGGGCGAGTATTCGGCGCTGGTCGCGGCCAACGTGATCGCGCTGCGCGACGCCGCGCAGCTGGTGCGCATCCGCGGGCAGCTGATGCAGGGCGCCGCGCCGGAAGGCACCGGCGCGATGGCGGCGGTGATCGGCGCCGAGGATGCCGTGGTAGCCGAAGTCTGCGAGCAGGCCTCCGGCAGCGAGGTGGTGGTGCCCGCCAACTTCAATTCGCCCGGACAGGTCGTCATCGGCGGGCATGCCGGCGCGGTCGACAAGGCGCTGGCGCTGCTGGCCGAACGCGGCGTGCGCAAGGCGGTCAAGCTTGCGGTCAGCGTGCCCTCGCATACGCCGTTGATGCGCGAGGCCGCCAACCAGCTGGCCGAGGCCATGGGCGGCATGCTGTGGACCGGGCCGTCGATCCCGGTGGTGCAGAACGTCGATGCGCGGAGCCACGACGATGTTGCCGCGATCCGCGATGCGCTGGTGCGCCAGCTCTACCTGCCGGTGCAGTGGACCGGTTGCGTGCAGGCGCTGGCCGCGCGCGGCGTGATCCGCATCGGCGAATGCGGCCCGGGCAAGGTGCTGACCGGGCTGGCCCGGCGCATCGACAAGTCGATCGACGCGCGCGCGCTCGGCACGGTCGACGAGTTCGCATCCGCCCTCAACGGCTGGAACGCCTGATTCCCCTGCCTTTACCGGCGCGGATGCGCGCCGGTAAAGGCGGCGGCAAACCCGTTGGATCAATCCCCACTGGATCGACGTCCTTTCCGTTTCCGAACTGATCCGCATCCATCCGCGCGGGTCCGCGGCACCCCAACGCATTCCTGGAGTCCTCCATGAGCACACCCCTTTCCGGCGAGATCGCCCTGGTCACCGGCGCCAGCCGCGGCATCGGTGCGGCGATCGCCGACACCCTCGCCGCGCAGGGCGCGACCGTCATCGGCACTGCGACCAGCACGGCCGGTGCCGAGGCGATCGCCGCGCGCCTGGCCGGGCAGGGCGGCCATGGCCGGGTGCTGGACGTCACCGCGCCCGGCGCGGTCGAGGTACTGGTCGACGCCATCGCCAGCGAATTCGGTCCGGTCTCGATCCTGGTCAACAACGCCGGCATCACCCGCGACAACCTGCTGATGCGGATGAAGGACGAGGACTGGCAGGCCATCCTCGACACCAACCTGACCAGCGTCTACCGCACCTCCAAGGCGGTGATGCGCGGCATGATGAAGGCCCGCCGCGGCCGCATCGTCAACATCGCCTCGGTGATCGGCGTGACCGGCAATGCCGGCCAGGCCAACTACGCCGCGGCCAAGGCCGGGATCATCGCCTTCAGCAAGTCGCTGGCCAAGGAGATCGGCTCGCGCGGCATCACCGTCAACGTGGTCGCGCCGGGCTTCATCGCCACCGACATGACCCGCGACCTGCCGGAGGCCTCGAAGGAGGCGCTGGTCGGGCAGATCGCGCTCGGCCGCCTGGGCGAGCCGTCGGACATCGCCAATGCCGTGGCGTTCCTGGCCGGGCCCTCCGCCAGCTACATCACCGGCGAGACACTGCACGTCAACGGCGGCATGTACATGCCCTGAGGTCGGCCTGTCCGCCACTCCCGTTTCGAGGGCAAGCCATTGAATGGCAAGGGCTTAGATGGTGGTGCGCCCATCGCCCGGCTTTCCCTTACACTATCCACCGAAAATCGCCTCCCCGGAGCAGACAACCTATGAGCAACATCGAAGAACGCGTCAAGAAGATTGTGATCGAACAGCTGGGCGTCAAGGAAGACGAAGTGAGCAACAGCGCTTCGTTCGTCGACGACCTGGGCGCGGACTCGCTGGATACCGTCGAGCTGGTGATGGCGCTGGAAGAAGAGTTCGAGTGCGAGATCCCGGACGAGGAAGCCGAGAAGATCACCTCGGTGCAGCAGGCGATCGACTACATCAAGTCGCACGCCAAGGGCTGATGCCCGCCACCGCGCATCGCCGGTCCGCCGGCCTGCGCGGCACGCCGGTCCCCGGGGCCGGCACAGGATCCAGGACGAGGCCGCGATGCGGCCTCGTGCATATTGGCGGCAGCGTTGCGCGCCGCATCCGTCACTTCGGGAGACCCTCATGGCCAAGCGCCGCGTCGTCATCACGGGCATCGGCATCCTTTCTCCGCTGGGCAACGACCTGGCGTCGAGCTGGGACGGCATCGTCAATGGCCGCTCGGGCATCGGCCCGATCACCCACTTCGATGCGTCCGCCTTCGCCACCCGCATCGGCGGCGAGGTCAAGGACTTCGACCCCGCGCAGTGGATCGGGCCCAAGGACATCAAGAAGATGGACCCGTTCGTGCACTACGGCGTGGCCGGCGCGATGATGGCCATTGCCGACGCCGGCCTGGAAGTCCGCGAGGACGACGCCGAACGCATCGGCGTGGCGATCGGTGCGGGCATCGGCGGGCTCAAGGGCATCGAGGAGACCGCGATCAAGTACCACGAAGGTGGTCCGCGCAAGATCTCGCCGTTCTACGTGCCCAGCACCATCATCAACATGATCTCCGGCCAGGTCTCGATCATGACCGGCGCCAAGGGCCCGAACATCGCCGCGGTGACCGCGTGCACCACGGCCACCCACAACATCGGCCTGGCGGCGCGGATGATCCAGTACGGCGATGCCGACGTGATGGTGGCCGGCGGCGCCGAGTACGCGACCACGCCGACCTCGCTCGGCGGCTTCTGCGCGATGAAGGCACTGTCCACCCGCAACGACGACCCCGCCGCCGCCTCGCGCCCCTGGGACCGCGACCGCGACGGTTTCGTCATGGGCGATGGCGCCGGCGTGCTGATCCTGGAGGAATACGAGCGCGCCAAGGCGCGCGGCGCGCGCATCTACGCCGAGCTGGCCGGGTTCGGCATGAGCGGCGACGCCTTCCACATGACCGCGCCGAGCGAGAACGGCGAGGGCGGGGCGCGCTGCATGCGTGCGGCGATCCGCGATGCCGGCATCGATGCCGCGCAGATCGGCTACATCAATGCCCACGGCACCTCGACCCCGGCCGGCGATCTCGCCGAGACCATGGGCATCAAGAGCGTGCTGGGCGCCGACGCCGGCAAGGTGATGGTCAGCTCGACCAAGTCGATGACCGGGCACCTGCTGGGCGCGGCCGGCGGCGTCGAGGCGGTGTTCTCGGCGATGGCGCTGCACACCGGGGTGATCCCGCCGACGATCAACCTCGACCATCCGGGCGAGGGCTGCGACCTGGACTACGTGCCGCACACCGCGCGCGAGGCCCAGGTCGAGTACGTGATGTCGAACTCGTTCGGCTTCGGCGGCACCAACGGCACGCTGGTGTTCCGCAAGGTCTGACGGCGATTGCGCCGCGCAGGAAAAGGCCCGCGCAAGCGGGCCTTTTTCGTGGGGCATCGTGTCGTGGTCCGCAAAGGAAGGCGGTGGTGCTCAGCCGCGCTTCCAGCGCACCCCCTGCGGCGTGTCCTCCAGCACGATGCCCTCGGCCGCGAGCTGGTCGCGGATGGCATCGGCCTGGGCGAAGTCGCGCGCCTGCTTGGCGGCGATGCGCGCGTCGATCAGCGCCTGGATGCGCGCGTCGTCGTCGTCGGCCACGCCACGGGCGAACCAGTCGGCCGGCGCCTGCTGCAGCAGTCCCAGCGCCAGGCCGGCGCCGAGCAGGTCGGCCTTGAGCGCCGCGCGCGTGGCCGGGTCGCCGGCCTTGCGTGCCTCGCCGGCGATGCGTGCCAGCTCCGCCAGTGCCGCCGGCGTATTGAGGTCCTCGTCGAGCGCGCGTTCGATGCTCTCGGGGATGCGCGCCCCGGCCTGGACATCGCCCAGGTCGCGCAACGTGCCATAGAGCCGGTCGAGCGTGCGCACCGACTGCTCGATCAATCCGTCCGACCAGTCCAGCGGCTGCCGGTAGTGCGCCGACAGCAGGGCGTAGCGCAGCGCCTCGGGCGGATGCGCGCGCACCAGATCGTGCACGCGCTCGATGTTGCCGATCGACTTCGACATCTTGGCGCCGGCGAAGGTCAGCATGCCGTTGTGCAGCCAGACCCGGGCGAAGGTGTGGCCGCCGTGCGCGCATTCGCTCTGCGCGATCTCGTTCTCGTGGTGCGGGAACTGCAGGTCGATGCCGCCGGCGTGGATGTCGATGGTCTCGCCCAGGTGCGCGGCGGCCATCGCCGAGCATTCGATGTGCCAGCCCGGGCGACCCACGCCCCAGGGCGAATGCCAGCCGGGCAGGTCCGGCGTGGAAGGCTTCCACAGCACGAAATCGCCCGGGCCGCGCTTGTAAGGCGCCACCTCGATGCGGGCGCCGGCCAGCATGTCGTCGGGGTCGCGCCGCGAGAGCTTGCCGTAGCCGGCGAAGGTGTCGACCGCGAACAGCACGTGGCCCTCGGCGGCGTAGGCGTGGCCGCTGGCGATCAGGCGCTCGATCATGGCGATGATCGGGGCGATGTGCGCGGTCGCTTCCGGCTCGATGTCCGGCGGCGCCACGCCGAGCGCGGCCATGTCCTCGCGGTAGGCCGCGGCGAAGCGGTCGGTGATCGCCGAGATCGGCACGCCCTGGGCGGCCGCGGCGGCATTGATCTTGTCGTCGACGTCGGTGATGTTGCGCGCGTACTTCAGCCCGCCGTAGCGGCGCCGCAGCAGGTCGGCCAGCACCCCGAACACCACCGGACCGCGGGCGTTGCCGATGTGCACGTAGTTGTAGACCGTGGGTCCGCAGACATACATGGTGGGGCAGGCAGGGTCGAGCGGAGCGAAGGGCTCGAGCTGGCGGGTCAGGCTGTTGTGCAGGTGCAGGGTCATCGCGCGGATCGTCGGGAAACCGCCCGATTCTACCGGCCAATTCTACCGGCCGAATCCCCCGGCCGCGCGCCGCGCCCGTGCAACCGCGGCCTGGTGTCTCCGCCCCAGCGCAGGGACATCCGGGTCGGCGGACCTACCGGGCCACACGACAGGCTCGATTCAGCCCACGCGACCGAGCACCACCTAAACTTGGCCGATGCCCGTTCCCCTGCGCCGCTGGAAGCCGTTGCCGCCCGCCTGGATGGTGGCGTGCGCGATGGCCTGCAGCCCGCTGCCGGCGCTGGCCCAGGCGGGCGCGCCGATGCAGATCGAGAACGCGCGGGTCGAATACGCCCAGGTGCTGCGGGCCGAGCCGGTCTACCAGACCCTGCGCGCGACCAGCATGGTCGAACGTTGTGAGGCGACCACCCCGGTCGCGGCGCCCGAGGAACAAAGGCGCGGCTTCGCCCGGGTCGTCGGCGCGGTCAAGGACGTGCTGCGCTCCGAGGACGACCGGGTCGAAGAGGTCGACCGTTCCGCAGGCGGGCACTGCCGCATGGTGCCGATCGAGCGCGAGTTCCGGCGGCCGATCGCCTACGACATCGACTACGTGCACAAGGGCGTCAAATACCGCTCGCGGCTGCCCTACGACCCCGGCAACCGCATGCGCGTGCGGGTTTCGGTCACGCCGGTGATCGTCCCGCCCGACGAGCGTTGAGCCGCGTGGCGGGCGCCTGTTGCAGTGCAGCGCCGTGCATGCGAGGATGCGCGGCGATGCACGCCCTCCGCGCCGACGCCGACATCCTCACCTCCGCCCGCATGGCGGCAGGCATGACCTCGCGCGCGCGCCGACCGGAAACCGACACTTTCTCGGGTTAGCCGGACGATCGCGTGCATGCGCAATTTCTGACAGGACCCGGCCGATGCCGGGTTTTTTCGTTTTCGCCGCCGACCGCCCCGCCGACCGCAGTTCCATCTCCCGCCACTTCCGATCTTCCCGCCGCAGCCCAAGGACGACTCCCGCAGTGAACGCAAGCACCGTCAATCGTCATTTCCTCAATACCCAGGACTGGAGCCGCGCCGACCTCGACGCACTGCTGTCGCATGCCGCCGCGCTCAAGCGCGACAAGCTGGGCGACGCGCTCAAGGGCCGCTCGATCGCGCTGCTGTTCTTCAATCCCTCGATGCGCACCCGCACCAGCTTCGAGCTGGGCGCCTTCCAGCTGGGCGGCCACGCGGTGGTGCTGCAGCCGGGAAAGGACGCCTGGCCGATCGAGTTCGACCTGGGCACGGTGATGGACGGCGACACCGAGGAGCACGTGGCCGAGGTCGCGCGGGTGCTCGGGCGCTACGTCGACCTGATCGGCGTGCGCGCGTTCCCGAAGTTCGTCGACTGGTCGATCGACCGCGAGGACCGGGTGCTCAAGGCCTTTGCCAAGTATTCGCCGGTGCCGGTCATCAACATGGAGACCATCACCCATCCCTGCCAGGAACTGGCGCACGTGCTGGCGCTGCAGGAGCATTTCGGCACCGCGGACCTGCGCGGGAAGAAATACGTGCTGACCTGGACCTACCACCCCAAGCCGCTGAACACCGCGGTCGCCAATTCGGCGCTGACCATCGCCACGCGCATGGGCATGGACGTGACCCTGTTGTGCCCGACGCCGGACTACATCCTCGACGAGCGCTATATGGACTGGGCCGAGCACAACGTGGCCGAGAGCGGTGGTTCGCTGACCGTCAGCCACGACATCGACAGCGCCTACCGCGGCGCCGACGTGGTTTACGCCAAGAGCTGGGGCGCGTTGCCGTTCTTCGGCAACTGGGCGCCGGAAAAACCCATCCGCGACCAGTACAGGCACTTCATCGTCGACGAGGCCAAGATGGCGCTCACCAACAACGGCGTGTTCTCGCACTGCCTGCCGCTGCGCCGCAACATCAAGGCCACAGACGCGGTGATGGATTCGCCGCAGTGCATCGCCATCAACGAGGCCGAGAACCGCCTGCACGTGCAGAAGGCGGTGATGGCGGCGCTGGTGAAGCCGTGATTGGTCGCCCGTGATTCGTAATTGGTGATTGGTGATTCGAAAGAGCAGAGCCGATCCCGCTTTCTTTGACCTTTTCTCAAGCGTAGAGAACTTCTCCCATGTCGCAGCATCCCGCTTCTTCGAATCACGAATCACGGCTCTCAACGGACGAATGTCCGGTCATCACGAATCACGCCGCTGAAAGCCAAGACATCGTCCTGGCTTTCAGCGGTGGTCTCGACACCAGCTTCTGCGTGCCCTATCTGCAGGAACAGGGCTGGAACGTGCACACCGTGTTCGCCGACACCGGCGGCGTGGACGCGGAGGAGCGCGCCTTCATCGAGCAGCGCGCCGCCGAACTGGGCGTCACCAGCCACCGCACGGTGGATGGCCGGCCGGCGATCTGGAGCGGCTTCGTCAAGCCATTCGTGTGGGCGGGCGAGGGCTACCAGGGCCAGTACCCGCTGCTGGTGTCGGACCGCTACCTGATCGTCGACGCGGCGCTGGCGCGCGCCGCCGAGCTGGGCACCAACGCGATCGCCCACGGCTGCACCGGCATGGGCAACGACCAGGTGCGCTTCGATCTGGCGGTCAAGGCGCAGGGCGATTACCGCATCGTCGCGCCGATCCGCGAGATCCAGAAGGAACACACCCAGACCCGCGCCTACGAGCAGCAGTACCTGGAAGCGCGCGGTTTCGGCGTACGCGCCAAGCAGCAGCAGTACACGATCAACGAGAACCTGCTGGGCGTGACCATGTCGGGTGGTGAGATCGACCGCTGGGAAGCTCCGGGCGAAGGTGCGCGCGGCTGGTGCGCGCCGCGCGCACAGTGGCCGGAGGCGCCGCTGCAGGTGACCCTCGGCTTCAAGGACGGCGAGGCGCTGACGCTCGATGGCGAGGCGCTGGAGGGCGCGGCGCTGCTGGCGAAGCTCAACGCATTGTTCGCGCCGTATGGCGTGGGCCGCGGCATGTATACCGGCGACACGGTGATCGGGCTCAAGGGCCGGATCGTGTACGAGGCGCCGGGCCTGGTCGCGCTGCTGGCCGCGCACCGCGCGCTGGAGGAAGCGGTGCTGACCAAGCAGCAGAACCGCTTCAAGCCGGAGGTGGCGCGCAAGTGGGTGGAGCTGGTCTACGAGGGCTTCTTCCACGACCCGCTCAAGACCGACCTGGAAGCCTTCCTGCAATCCTCGCAGGCCTGCGTGGCCGGTGAGGTCACGCTGGAAACCCGGGGCGGCCGCGTCGACGCGGTCGAGATCCGCTCGCCGCACCTGCTGCACGCCAAGGGCGCGACCTATGCCCAGTCGGCGGACTGGGGCGTGGAGGAGGCCGAAGGCTTCATCAAGCTGTTCGGCATGAGCAGCACCCTGTGGGCCGAGATCAACCGCTGAAAGAAGCGGGGTTCGTGATCCGCAGCGGCGGGTCACGCGGTCTGCCACGCAACGCTGGAACGACATGACGGAACTGCTCGACAACACGCTGGACCATCTCGACAGGCTGGTGTCCTTCGACACCCGCAATCCGCCGCGTGCGATCGCCGCCGACGGCGGGATCTTCGGTTACATCCGCAGCCGGTTGCCGGGGTTCGCGGTCGAGGTGATCGACCACGGCGACGGCGCGGTGAGCCTGTACGCGGTGCGTGGCGCGCCGAAGGTCCTGTTCAACGTGCACCTGGATACCG
>JAFAFY010000045.1 GCA_023423235.1 Pseudomonadota bacterium | reverse complement strand
GAGGGCGCGTTCGGGCGCCTGGCCTCGATGCAGATCAGCAGTGGGCATTTCTCGATGTGGGGGAGCGACGGCTACGTCAATCCGATCCTCACGCCCTACATCGTCGAGTTCCTGCTCGACGCGCGTGACGCCGGTTTTTCGGTGCCCGACAACGTGCTGCAGAAGGCGCTGGAGCGTCTGGGCGAGGACTTGCTGACCGGCGGCAACGAGTTCTACGGCCAGGACAACCGCAACCACCTGAAGTTCGCCTACCAGGCCTACGCGGGCTACGTGCTGGCGCGGGTGAACCGCGCACCGCTGGGTACGCTGCGCGCGCTCTACGACAACGAGCGCAACAGCACCCGCACCGGCCTGCCGCTGGTGCACCTGGGCCTGGCGCTGTCGCTGCAGGGCGACAAGGCGCGCGGCGAGAAATCCATCGACGAGGGCTTCAACTTCCAGGGCGACCGCCCCGGCTACCTGTGGGACTACGGCACGCCGCTGCGCGACCAGTCGCTGATGATCGCCCTGACCCACGAGCGCAACCTCGCGCGTCCGGTCTACGACGCGCGCGCCGTCGACATCGGCCGCGACATCGACGCCCGCCGCAACCGCGGCTGGATGTATCTGAGCACCCAGGAGCAGATCGCGCTGGCGCGGCTGGGTCGGGCGCTGATGGCCGATACCCGCAACCGGGTGTCCTGCGTGCTCACCGAGGGCGGCAGCGACGAGAACGTGCCGGCGGCGAAGATCGTCGCCCGCAGCTACGGCGACGCATCGCTGCAGAGCGGCGTGCGCTTCACGCCGCGTCTCGCCGACGCGGGCGCGGCATCGGCGCCGCTGTACGCCAGCATCGATGTCGCCGGCGTGCCGCGCAGCGCACCGGCCGCCGATGCCAGCGTCATCAAGGTCGAGCGCCGCCTGTTCACCACCGATGGCAAGCCCTGGACACCGGGACCGCTGAAGGAAGGCGAGGCGCTGATCGTGCTGCTGTCGGTCGTCGCCGACCGCAGCATGCCCGATGCGCTGCTCACCGACCTGCTGCCGGCCGGTCTGGAGGTGGAGAACTTCAACCTCGGCGATGCCAAGCAATGGGCCGACGTGGTGGTCGACGGCATCAGCGTCAGCGAGCGCGGCAGCGCCGCCGAGGTGCGCCACGAGGAGTATCGCGACGACCGCTACGTCGCCGCGCTCAAGCTCGACCGTGGCCGCACCGCGCGCGTGTTCTACCTGGTGCGTGCGGTGAGTCCCGGCACCTACACCGCGCCGCCGCCGCTGGTCGAGGACATGTACCGGCCGCAGCTGCGTGGCGTGGGCACCTCGGTGCCGTCCACGATCACGGTGGTGCAGCCCTGAGGCGGGCCACGGCCACGGCATGGGCGTAGGTCAGGCGCCGGAGCACGCGCGCGGCGGGCGCCTGGCAGCGGCGGCGACGTGCCTGCTGCCGTGGCTGCGCTGGGGCGCGGTGGCGCTGCTGCTGTCGCTGCTGGCGCTGGACCTGGCATTCCCGCCGCGACTGCCACAGCAGCGCGACACCAGCACCCTGGTGGTCGCGCGCGACGGCACGCCGCTGCGCGCGTTCGCCGATGCCCAGGGCGTGTGGCGCTATCCGGCGACGCCGGATTCGGTCTCGCCGCTGTACCTGCAGGCGCTGCTGGGCTACGAGGACCGCTGGTTCCGCCGGCATCCGGGGGTCAATCCGCTGGCGATGGCGCGCGCCGGCTGGCAGTGGCTGCGTGGTGGCCGCATCGTTTCCGGTGGCTCCACGCTGACCATGCAGGTCGCGCGGATCCTCGAACCGGAACCGCCGCGTGCACGCTCGCTGGGCGCCAAGCTGCGGCAGATGCTGCGCGCGGTGCAACTGGAGGCGCACCTGTCGAAGGACGAGATCCTGACCCTGTACCTGCAGCGGGCGCCGTTCGGCGGCACCATCGAGGGCGTCGAGGCGGCCAGCTGGGCCTACCTCGGCAAGCCCGCCTCGCGGCTGTCGCATGCCGAGGCGGCGCTGCTGACGGTACTGCCGCAGGCGCCGAGCCGGCTGCGGCCCGACCGTGCGCCCGGGCAGGCCCGCGCCGCGCGCGACAAGGTGCTCGAGCGCATGGCGACGCTGGGCGTGTGGTCGCGCGCCGACGTCGACGACGCCAGGGTCGAAGCAGTGGTCGCCCGCGGCCTGCGCCAGCCGCAGCACGCCGCGCTGCTGGCCCAGCGCCTGCGCAGCGCGCAGCCGGGAGAATCGCGGATCGTCTCGACCCTCGACATCGGCATGCAGCGCGTACTCGAACAACGCGTCGCCAGCTATTTTTCGCAATTGCCGGAGCGGACCTCCGCCGCGCTGCTGGTGGTCGACAACCGCGACCTGTCGGCGCTGGCCTATGTCGGCTCGGTCGCGTTCGCCGACAAGGCGCGGCTGGGCCATGTCGACATGGTGCGCGCCTGGCGCTCGCCCGGCTCCACGCTCAAGCCCTTCGTCTACGGCATGGCGCTGGACGACGGCCTGGTGCACTCCGAGAGCCTGCTGGTCGATGCGCCGCAGTCGTTCGGCGGCTACCGGCCGGGCAACTTCGACGCCGCATTCAATGGCCCGGTCGGGGTGGCCGATGCGCTGCGGCTGTCGCTCAACGTGCCGGCGGTGGACCTACTCGACCGCGTCGGACCGGCGCGCTTTGCCTCGCGCCTGGACAACGCCGGCATCGGCCTGCGCTTTCCGCGCGGCGTGGCGCCGAACCTGACCCTGATCCTCGGCGGGACCGGTGCCACCCTGGAGGATCTGGTCGGTGCGCATGCCGCGCTGCATCGTGGCGGCATCGCCGGGCGGGTGCGCTACACGCCGGAGGACCCGGCGCGCGAGCGGCGCCTGCTCTCGCCCGGCGCGGCGTGGATCGTGCGCGAGATCCTCGAATCCAACACCCGTCCCGGCGAGCGCGCCGACACCTTCGATTCCGGCAGCCGGCCGCGGGTGTCGTGGAAGACCGGCACCAGCTACGGCTATCGCGACGCCTGGGCGGTCGGCGGCACCGGCCGCTATACCGTCGGTGTCTGGGTCGGGCGCCCGGATGGCACGCCGTTGCCTGGGCAATACGGCGCGATCACCGCGCTGCCGCTGCTGTTCGAGACCATCGACAGCCTGCCGCAGGCGCGTGGCGATGCGTTGCGGGTGCCGCCGCCGCGCAACGTGCGCGAGGTGGAGATCTGTTGGCCGCTGGGCACCGCGGCAGACACCCAGGACCCGGCGCTGTGCCAGCAGCGGCGCAAGGCCTGGACCCTGGACGGCAACGTGCCGCCGACCCTGGCCGAGCGCGATGCGCGCCTGTGGAGCGCCGGCGCGCTGCGCTTCGAGGTCGACGTCGCCAGCGGCCTGCGCCTGTCGGCCGACTGCAGCGGCCAGCACCAGCGGCGTCCCGCGCAGATCGCCCGGTGGCCGGCACTGGCGTCGCCCTGGTTGCCTGCCGCGACGCGGCGGGCCTCGCGCCTGCCGCCATTGTCGCCGGACTGTGCGCCCGATGGCCGCGACACCGAGGCCGCGCTGCATATCGAAGGCATCGACGCCGGCGTGACCCTGGTGCGGCCGCCGGGCAGCAGCACTGGCATCCGCGTGCAACTGCGCGCGATCGGCAGCGAGGCGCAGGTGCAGTGGCTGCTCGACGGCCGCTGGATCGGCGAGACCCGCGGCAGCCAGTGGCTGCGCCATGAGTTCGACACGCCCGGGCGCCACAGCCTGACCGCGCTGGCCGCCACTGGCGCGTGGGCCAGCGTGCAGTTCCGCGTCGCGCAATAGGCGGCAGGTGCGCGCGTGCGCGCATTGTGGTTCCCGATCGCGCGGCGTCCCGGCGCGGCCGCTCGCTGCATGCACCGCACCGTCCGGTTCAAGCCCCGGGCGCAGTCGTTCCCTGCCGCTTGGTCCGCGTGGCGAGCCAGCACAGGATCGAGCCGGCGCACACCATCGCCGCGCCCTGCCAGAACGCCGGTGCGAGCGGGGTGCGCAGCAACAGCGCCGCCACCGCCGCCGACAGCACCGGGATGAAATACGAAGCGCCGGCCAGCAGGGTGACGTTGCCGTGCAGGATGCCGACATTCCAGGCGGCGTAGCCGAAGCCCATCGCCGCGGCCGCCAGTGCCAGATACGTCAGCGCGACACCGCTGACCTGCATCGCCTCGCCGCCGATCAGCGCGAACTTGAGCCACAGCGCCGCGGCGGTGAGCATGAAGAACAGCGTGACCCCGTTCCTGCCTTCGGCGATGCGCGCGGTGACCGTGCAGTAGGTCGCCCAGATCACCGCGCCGGCGAAAGCCAGCCCGTAACTCAACGGGTTGTCCGCCACGTTCGCCAGCATCCCGCGCAGGTCCAGCCCCTGATCGCCGCCCAGCACCCGGCAGATGCCGGCGATGGCGACGATGAAGCCCGGGACGATCAGCGCGTTGGCCTTCTGCCGGTTGAAGACGATGGCGAACACCATGGTCAGCGCCGGCCACAGGTAGTTGACCATGCCGACCTCGATCGCCTGCCGGCTGGTATGCGCATAGCCGATCGACAGCGCCAGGCACAGCTCGTAGGCGACGAAGAGCACGCTGCCCCAGAGCAGATAGCGGCGCGGAAACGTGCGGATCCTGGTCGGGCCGACGGTCAGCAGCAACAGCGCGGAGGCAACGGTATAGATCAGGGCCGCGCCGCCGGTGGCCCCGAAGTGCTCACTGACCCCTCGGATCAGGCCGACGATCGAGCTCCACAGCAGGACCGCGATCAGACCGATCCAGGTGGCGGTGGCACGGTTTGTCACATGCGGTTCCAGCATTGCGCGTCGGCGGGTATGCGTGGTCCACGCGTCGGCAAACGGCGATACGTGGCGGTATGCCAGGCACGCGGTGGCGCGCGGCGGTGCGCGTCGTTCCGGGATTCCCGGCAGCGGGCAGTGCCCGTGTTCAGTCCAGATGCGCCAGCACGTTGTCCGCCGACGACACCTTGAACTCGCCCGGCGCCTCGACGAACAGCTGCCGCACCACGCCGTCCTCGGCATACAGCGCGAAGCGCCTGGCGCGCGTGCCCATGCCGTAGGCGCTGGCATCCATTTCCAGGCCGAGCGCCTTGACGAAGTCCGCGTTGCCGTCCGACAGCATCAGCAGGCCATCGGGGACGTGCAGGCTCTCGCCCCAAGCCTGCATCACGAAGGGGTCGTTGACCGACAGGCAGACCACGTCGATGCCGCGCTTGCGGAAGGCCTCGAACTGCTGGATGAAGCCAGGCAGGTGGTGCTCCGAACAGGTCGGGGTGAACGCGCCGGGCACCGCGAACAGCACCACGTTCTTGCCTTCGAACAGGGTCGGCGTGTCGATCACGCGCACGCCGTCGTGGATGTACTTCAGGGCGACCTCGGGGACGCTGTCGCCGGTCTGGATGGTCATGCGGGCGGGCTCGCGGGGAAGGGTGAACGCAAGTCTAGCCGCTTGTGCACGGATGCGACGCCGCGCTTGAAAGTGGCTTGGCCGGACACAGATCGAAGGCATCGCGGCGCTACCGCCGCATCCCGATGCACAGGAGTCATCACCATGCGACATGAAGGTTTCCGCGCCGGCCCGCGCCCGGCCGCAGGTCCCGAGCGTTCCAGCTTCCAGGACGAGATGCGCCAGTTCCTCAACCAGTTCGTGCCGGGCGCCGATGCCCAGGACGAGTCCTCGGTGGTCACCAGCCAGTGGGTGCCGCGCGTCGACATCCGCGAGGCGCGCGACCGCTTCGTGATCCTGGCCGACCTGCCGGGCATCGACCCGCAGGATGTCGAGATCTGGATGGACAAGGGCATCCTCAGCCTCAAGGGCGAGCGCAAGCCGCTGGCCGGCGACGCCGACAGCAGCGACGAGGGCGGGCGCGAGGTGCGGTTCTCGCGCGTCGAGCGTGCCACCGGCCGTTTCCATCGCCGTTTCACGCTGCCCGACAGCGCCGACGCCAACGCCATCACTGCCACCGGCCACAACGGTGTGCTGGAGATCAGCATTCCCAAGCGGCCCGAGACCACGCCGCGGCGCATCCAGGTCGGCACCGTGCAGGACGCGCCGACGCGCCAGTAGGCAGGCCTCCACGGCCAGCGCACGCGCCCGCAGCAGGTCCCGTCGTGGCCTTGCAGCGGGCGCGGCCATGACGGACACGGCGGCCTGCAGGTATCCTGCGGGCCGTTGTCGTTGCCGACATCCACTCCCCCGAAGGCGCTGCATGCGCCGAATGGAACGTCCAGATGCAGTTCAAGGATTACTACGAAGTCCTCGGCGTCGAGCCGAACGCCGGCGACGCCGAGATCAAGACCGCCTACCGCCGGCTGGCGCGCAAGTACCACCCCGACGTCAGCAAGGAAGAGGGCGCCGAGGAACGCTTCAAGGCCGTCAACGAGGCCTATGAAGCCCTGCGCGACCCGCAGAAGCGCAGCGCCTACGACGAACTGCGCACGCGCGGCTACCGCCCCGGTGACGAGATCCAGCCGCCGCCCGGCGGGTTCGGCGGCCAGGGCGCGGGCGGGGCGGACTTCGACGAGATCTTCGCCGGCGGCGGCGCGGGCGGTGGTTTCAGCGACTTCTTCGAGCAGATGTTCGGCGGTCGCCGGGCCGGTGGCTTTGGCGGCGGACACGCGGGCGGGCATGGCGGTTTCGGGCAGCACGGCCACGGCATGCCGCCGCGCGACACCCGCGCGCGCCTGTCGGTGCCGCTGGAAACCATCTATCGCGGCGACAGCGTGCGCGTGCCGGTGCTGGGCAAGACCTTCGACGTGCGCATTCCCAAGGGCATCCGTCCCGGCCAGGTGGTGCGCCTGCCCAAGCAGGGCCAGCAGGGCGGCGACCTGTTGCTGGAAATCGAATACGCCGCGCACCCGCAGTTCGAGGTCGACGGCCGCAACATCATCCACCTGTTGCCGGTGGCGCCATGGGAAGCGGCGCTCGGCGCCACGGTCAGCGTGCCGACGCTCGGCGGCAACGTCGACCTGAAGATTCCCGCCGGTTCCGAGGAAGGGCGCAAGCTGCGCCTGCGCGGCCGCGGCCTGCCCGGCACCCAGGGCGCGGCCAATGGCGACCAGTTGGTGGAGCTGGAGGTGCAGGCGCCGCCACCGGAAACCGCGGAGCAGACCGCCGCCTATGAGGCCCTGCGCGACGCCTTCGCCGGCTGGCGTCCGGCCTGACCCGGGTCAGGCCGCAGGCGTGAACCCGCCGGCCGTGTCCGTCGACGCGGCCGGCCTGTAACAGCCAGCTTTCTTCTTCAGTCGGTTGTGTTCGGTCGGTTGTCTTCCGCGCCGGTTTCGATGAAGCCGGCCCCGGCAAGACGGATGCCGGCGGATCAGGCGCCCGCGGGGCCGGCGCTCTTGTTGCCGATGGTGCGCAGGATCGCGTCCGACAGTTCCACTTCGCTGAAGGGCTTGGTCAGATAGGCCTTGGCGCCCTGGCGCATGCCCCAGACACGGTCCGTGTCCTGGTCCTTGGTGGTCACCAGGATCACCGGGATGTGCGCGGTCGTCGGTTCGCGCGTGATCGAACGCGTCGCCTGGAAGCCGTTGAGGTTGGGCATGACCACGTCCATCAGGATCAGGTCCGGCAGCTCGCGCTTGGCCGCTTCCACGCCGGCCTGGCCGTCCTCGGCGGTGAGGGCTTCGTGCCCCAGTTTTTCGACGATGCGCCGGATCCCCATCATCTGCGATGGTGAATCGTCCACGATCAGGATGCGTGCCATGGAGTCCCCCTAGACGATGACGTCCTGGATTCTAGCGGTGGGTGAATGGGACGCCTATGCGACCGATGTCAAAGCGTGACGAGCGTTCGACCTTGCGTGCTGCCGGCCAGCATCGCCTCGAATACCACGGGCAATGTGTCGAGGTTCGCCTCGCGGGTGCAGATGGTGTCCAGGTGCGCCGGCTTCCAGTCCGAGGACAGGCGCCGCCAGACTTCGTCGCGCAGCCCGCGCGGCGTGCCCGATGCAGCGATGCCCAGCAGCGAGACCCCGCGCAGGATGAAGGGCATCACCGTGGCGTCGAGATCGGCGCTTGCGGCCAGGCCCGCGCTGGCGACATTGCCGCAAGGCACGGTCTGTGCCAGCAGGCTGACCAGCATCGGGCCGCCCACCGTGTCCAGGCCGCCGCCGAAGCGCGCCGATTCCAGCGGCCGGGTCGTCGCCAGTGCATCGCGGCCCAGCACCTGGCGTGCGCCGATGGCTTGCAGATAGCCGGCCTGTTCGGGCTTGCCGCTGACCGCCAGCACGTCGTAGCCGGCGCGGCTGAAGATGTCGATCGCCAGCGAACCGACGCCGCCGGTCGCCCCGGTGACCACCAGCGGCCCGAGATCGGGCGTCTGCCGGTTCTCCTGCAGGCGCAGCAGCGCCAGCGCGGCGGTGAAGCCGGCGGTGCCGAGGATCATGCTCTCGCGCAGGTCCAGGCCGGCCGGCAGGTGCACCGCGGACTTGGCCTCCAGCCTGGCGTAGTCGGCGTAGCCGCCGTCGCGGGTTTCCGACTGGCCGCAGCCGGTCACCAGCACCGGGTCGCCCTCGCGGAACGCCGGATCGCGCGAGGCCACCACATGCCCGGCGACGTCGATGCCGCCCACCAGCGGGAAGCGGCGCAGGATCTTGCCCCGGCCGGTGCCGGCCAGCGCGTCCTTGTAGTTGACCGACGAGTACGCGACCCGGATCACCAGCTCGCCGGGGCTGAGCCCGTCGAGCGCGACCTGCTCGATACCGCTGCGGTAGCCGGCGGCGTCGTGATGGATGCGGAAGGCGCGGAAGCGGGCGGGGATGCTCATCCGGGGAAACTTCGCCGTGGGGTCGGGGGCGGTCAGGATACAGAGAGCGGCGCGCGAGCCGCCCGTCCGGTGCGCGCAGGCGGGGACCCGGCGACTATCGGATTCCAGACGTGCTCGGGTCTGCCCGCGTCACGCGACAGCATCTTGTTTCATGACGCTGCGCCGCTTCTCGTCATTCCAGCGGTCCGCCTGCGCCGGCGTATAGTCCCGCATCCAGGCCAGCATCGCGTCGATGTCGTTGCCGTACCACAGGTCGGTGCGCTGGTCGGGGTGCAGGAAGCGTTCATCGACCATGCGGTCGATCATGCCGATCAGCGGCGCGTAGAAGCCGTCCACATCGAGGAAGGCGCAGGGTTTGCTGCCGATTCCGAGCTGGCGCCAGGTCAGCATCTCGAAGATCTCCTCCATCGTGCCGAAGCCGCCGGGCAGGGCGACGAAGGCGTCGGAGAGTTCGAACATCCGCGACTTGCGCTCGTGCATCGAGCCGACCACCTGCAGTTCGGTCAGGCCGCGGTGGGCGACTTCCCAGTCGGCCAACTGCTGCGGGATCACGCCGGTGACCGCGCCGCCGGCATCCAGCACGGCATTGGCGACGACGCCCATCAGGCCGACGTTGCCGCCGCCGTAGACCAGGCGCAGGCCTTCGCCGGCGATGCGGTCGCCCAGCGCCATCGCGCGTTCGGTGTAGACGGGCTTGCTGCCGGCATTGGAGCCGCAGTAGACGCAGATGCTTTTCATGGAGAGGCCGTGATTGGTGATTGGTGATGACCGGACGTGCGTCCGTAGAAAGCCGTGATTCGAAAATGCAGACGCCGGGCTCTGCCCGGCGTCTGGAGATGTTGCGATGGGTGGCGGACGGCGCTCTTACGAATCACCAATCACGAATCACCAATCACGGCCAACATCAGTTGGCTTTGTGGATCGCCCGCTTCTCCACTGCCATGGCGGCGTCGTGGATCGCTTCCGAGAGCGTCGGATGCGCATGGCAGATGCGGGCCAGGTCGTCGGCCGAGCCCTTGAACTCCATCGCCAGCACGCCTTCGTGCACCAGCTCCGAGACGCCCACGCCGACCAGGTGCAGGCCCAGAACGCGGTCGGTCTCGGCATGCGCGATGACCTTGACGAAGCCGGCCGGCTCGCCCATCGCCACCGCGCGGCCGACCGCCGCGAACGGGAAGCTGCCGGTCTTGTACGGCACACCCTCGGCCTTGAGCTGCTGCTCGGTCTTGCCGACCCAGGCGATTTCCGGTTCGGTGTAGATGACCCACGGGATGGTGTCGAAGTTGACGTGGCCGGGCAGGCCGGCAATGAGTTCGGCCACCGCGATGCCTTCCTCGAAGCCCTTGTGCGCCAGCATCGGCCCGCGCACGCAGTCGCCGATCGCCCAGACGCCATCGACGCCGGTGTGGCAGTGCGCGTCCACCTCGACCTGGCCACGCTCGGTCAGCTTGACCCCGGAATCCTCGGCCAGCAGGCCGCGGCTCGCGGCCTTGCGACCCACGGCGACCAGCAGCTTGTCGACCGCGAAGCTCTGCTCGCCGTCCTTGTCGGTGTAGCTGACGACGACTTCCTTCTTCTTGCCCTTGCCGACGACCTCGGTCTTCGACACCTTGGCGCCGAGCTTGATGTCCAGGCCCTGCTTGCGGAACTCCTTGAGCGCGGTCTTCGCCACTTCGGCGTCGGCGGCGGGCAGGAACTCGGGCAGCGCCTCGAGGATCGTGACCTCCGCGCCCAGGCGCTTCCACACGCTGCCCAGTTCCAGGCCGATGACGCCGGCGCCGATGACGGCCAGGCGCTTGGGCACCTCGCTGAAGTCCAGCGCGCCGACGTTGTCGACGATCGATTCGCCGTCGAACTTCGCGAACGGCAGTTCGATCGAATCGGAGCCCGCGGCGATGATGACGTTGGTGCCGGTCAGCTCGACTTCGCTGCCGTCGTGCTGCTTGACCACGACCCGCCGGTTGCCGTGCAGGGTGGCGAAGCCGTAGTACGGCGTGACCTTGTTCGCCTTGAACAGCATCGCGATGCCGCCGGTGAACTGCTTCACGATCTTGTCCTTGCGGCCGATCATGGTGCCGACGTCGATCCTGGCGTCCTTGAACGTGATGCCGTGGTCGCCGAACAGGTGGCCCATGTTCCAGTACTGGCGCGAGGAATCGAGCAGCGCCTTGGACGGAATGCAGCCCACGCGCAGGCAGGTGCCGCCGAGCGCCGGCTTGCCGTCCTTGCCCAGCGCGGCGTCGATGCAGGCGACCTTCATGCCCAGCTGCGCGGCGCGGATCGCGGCGTGGTAGCCGGCGGGGCCGGCACCGATGACGACGACGTCGAATTGTTGCTGTTCGCTCATTTCATTCGCTCACGTGATTCGTGATTGGTGATTCGTGATTGGAAAGAGCAGAAGCCCCGATCGCGCCGTGATCCGCTTCTTCGAATCACCAATCACGAATCACCAATCACGGCATCGCATGCTGCTCGGGCTTACAGCCCGAGCAGCATGCGACTCGGGTTTTCCAGCTGGTTCTTGATGTCGACCAGGAACTGCACCGCGTCCTTGCCGTCGATGATGCGGTGGTCGTAGGACAGCGCGATGTACATCATCGGCGCGGCCACGACCTGGCCGTTCTCGACGATCGCCCGGTCCTTGATCGCGTGCATGCCCAGGATCGCCGACTGCGGCGGGTTGACGATCGGCGTGGACATCAGCGAACCGAAGGTGCCGCCGTTGGTGATGGTGAAGGTGCCGCCCTGCAGGTCGTCCAGGCCCAGCTTGCCGTCGCGCGCCTTCTTGGCGAAATCCGCGATGCCCTGTTCGATCTCGGCAAAGCCCATGCGCTCGACGTTGCGCAGCACCGGGGTCACCAGGCCGCGGTCGGTGGAGACCGCGATCGAGATGTCGGCGTAGCCGTGGTAGATGATGTCGTCGCCGTCGACCGAGGCGTTGACCACCGGGTAGCGCGCCAGCGCGTTGGCGGTGGCCTTGGCGAAGAAGCTCATGAAGCCGAGCTTGATGCCGTAGTCCTTCTGGAACTGTTCGCCCAGCTCCTTGCGCAGCGCCATCACCTTGCCCAGGTTGACCTCGTTGAACGAGGTCAGCATGGCGATCGATTCCTTGGACTGCATCAGGCGCTCGGCGATGCGCTTGCGGATGCGGGTCATCGGCACGCGCTCTTCCGGACGCGCGCCGCCGGATACGCCCGGGGTCTTGCCGGAGGCGTAGTTGATCAGGTCTTCCTTGGTCACCGCGCCGCGGCGGCCGGTGCCTTCGACCTGCGCCGGGTCGATGCCCTGGGTCTCGGCGGTGAAGCGCGCCCCCGGCGGCAGCTGCGCGGTCGTCGAACCCGACGACACCGACTGCGGCTTGGTCGAGGCCGGCGCGGCCGCATCGGCCTTCTTCGCCTCGGGCTTGGGCTGCACTTCCTCGGCGCCTGCGGCCGGGGCTTCCTTGGTCTTGTCGCCGGATTCGGCGGCCGGGGCTGCGGTTGCGGCGGCGCCTTCCTCGATGACGGCGATGACCTGCTGGCTGTTGACCGTCGCGCCTTCCTCGAACTTGATCTCCTTGATCACGCCATCGACGGTCGACGGCACTTCGAGCACGACCTTGTCGGTCTCCAGGTCGACGATGTTCTCGTCGCGGGCGACGGCGTCGCCGACCTTCTTGTGCCAGGTGGCGATGGTCGCGTCGGAGACGGATTCGGGCAGGACCGGGACTTTGATTTCAGTGGCCATCTTGGCTTCCTGGGAAAAGCAGTGGAATGTGGGGTGGGCGCGCGGGTGTGCTTGACGGCGTTACTCGGCGAAGACCTTGCCGCCGAGCGGGTTGACCAGGGCATCGGCGACCAGCAGCTGCTGCTCGATGACGTGGTCGTTGAAATGGCCGACGGCGGGCGAGGGCGAACGCGCACGACCGGCGTAGTGCAGGCGCTGGTTGTTGCCGCTGCAGAACTCCAGGTGGTGCTTGATCTGGTACCAGGCGCCCTGGTTCTGCGGCTCTTCCTGGCACCAGACGATATCGGTGGCCTTGGCATAGCGCTGGAACTCGGCGGTCAGCTGCTCGCGCGGGAACGGATAGAGCTGCTCCACGCGCAGGATCGCGACCGAGTCGAGCTCCTGCTTGCGCGCTTCCTCCAGCAGGTCGTAGTAGACCTTGCCCGAGCAGGCGATCACCCGCGTGACCTTGGCCGGGTCGGCCTCGGCATCGGGGATCAGGTGCTGGAACTCGCCATCGGCCAGCTCCTCGAGCGTGGACACGGCCAGCTTGTGGCGCAGCAGCGACTTGGGCGTCATCACCACCAGCGGCTTGCGGGTGCTCATGCACAGCTGGCGACGGATCATGTGGAAGGCCTGCGCCGGCGTGGTCGGCACGCAGACCATCATGTTCTCCAGTGCGCACAGCTGCAGGAAGCGTTCCAGGCGCGCGGAGCTGTGCTCCGGGCCCTGGCCTTCGTAGCCGTGCGGCAGGAACAGCGCCAGGCCGCACAGGCGGTCCCACTTGGCCTCGCCGGAGGACAGGAACTGGTCGATGACGACCTGGGCGCCGTTGGCGAAGTCGCCGAACTGGGCTTCCCAGATGCACAGCGTGCCGGGTTCGGACGTCGAGTAGCCATACTCGAATGCCATCACCGCTTCCTCGCTGAGCAGCGAGTCGATGATGGTGGCGTCCTCGGGGTCCTTGACCAGGTGCTGCAGCGGGATGTAGTCGTCGCCGGTCTTCTGGTCGTGCAGCACCGCGTGGCGATGGAAGAACGTGCCGCGGCCGCTGTCCTGGCCGACCAGGCGCAGGCGGTTGCCGGCGTCGAGCAGGGTGGCGTAGGCCAGGTTCTCGGCGAAGCCCCAGTCGCCCGGCAGCTCGCCGGCGGTCATCCTGCGGCGGTCGTCGTAGATCTTGGCCACGCGCGGGTGCAGCACCACGTCGTCGGGGATCGTGTTGATGCGGGTCGCCAGCGCCTGGAGCTTCTCCAGCGACACGCTGGTGTCGAGGGTGTCGCTGAGGCGGCCGGCGAGGTAGGGATCCCAGTCGATGGTCAGGTCGTAGTCCGCGGCGCGGCCGGTGGCGAGCTCGGTGGTGACCTCGCCTGCGTCCAGCTTGTCGCGGTAGCTGTCGACGATGCCCTTGGCGTCGGCGGCGCTGATCACGCCCTCGTGCTCGAGCTGGTCGGTGTAGAGCTCGCGCGGGGTCTTGTGCTTGCGGATCACCTGGTACATCAGCGGCTGGGTCGCCGCCGGCTCGTCGGCCTCGTTGTGGCCGTGACGGCGGTAGCAGACCAGGTCGATGACCACGTCCTTGCCGAACTGCTGGCGGAAGTCGTAGGCCAGCTCCGCGCAGAACACCACGGCCTCCGGGTGGTCCGCGTTGACGTGCAGCACCGGCGCGCCGACCATCTTGGCCACGTCCGTGCAGTACAGGGTGGAGCGGGCGTCCTGGCGGTCGCTGGTGGTGAAGCCGACCTGGTTGTTGATGACCACGTGGACCGTGCCGCCGACCGCGAAGCCGCGGGCCTGCGACATCTGGAACAGTTCCATGTTCACGCCCTGGCCGGCGAATGCCGCGTCGCCGTGCAGCAGCACCGGCAGCACGACCTTGCGCTCGCGGTCGCGGCGGCGGTGCTGGCGCGAGCGCACGCTGCCGGCGACCACCGGGTTGACGATTTCCAGGTGCGAGGGATTGAAGGCGAGCGCCAGGTGTACCGCGCCGCCGGGCGTGGCCAGGTCGGCGGAGAAGCCCATGTGGTACTTGACGTCGCCGGTGTGGGCGCGGTCGTCGTCGCTGTGGTCGAACTTGCCTTCGAACTCGTCGAACAGCTTGCGCGGGTTCTTGCCCAGGGTGTTGACCAGCACGTTGAGGCGGCCGCGGTGGGCCATGCCCATGACGATGTCCTTGACGCCGTCCTTGCCGGCGCGCTGGATCAGGTCGTCGAGCAGCGGGATCAGGGCGTCGCCGCCTTCCAGCGAGAAGCGCTTCTGGCCGACGTACTTGGTGTGCAGGTAGCGCTCGAGACCTTCGGCCGCGGTCAGGCGTTCGAGGATGCGCTTCTTCTCCTCCGGGCTGCGGGCGAAACGGCCGCCGGCCGCCTCGAGGCGCCGGTAGATCCAGTTGCGCTGCTCGAAGTCGGGGATGTGCATGAATTCCGCGCCGATCGGCCCGGCATAGGTGGCCTTGAGCAGCGCCAGCAGGTCGCGCAGCTTCATCCGCGGCTGGCCGGCCACGCCGCCGGTGCTGAACTCGTCGTCGAGGTCGGCTTCGGTCAGGTGGTGGAACGGCAGGCCGAGATCGGGCGGATTGATCGGCGGGGTCAGGCCCAGCGGATCGAGCTGCGCGCCCAGGTGGCCGCGCGAGCGGTAGGCCGTGATCAGGCGACCGACGTGGCGCTCGCGCTCGTCGCCGGTGGCGCTGGCGGCGCCGGGCGCGTTGCCGCGCGCGGCCAGGCGGCCGGCCTCGGCAACCTCGGCGATGACCGCCGAATGCGGCACGTCACCGGCCTCACGGCCGTGAAAGGAGTCGAACCACTGCTTCCACTTCGTCCCGACGCTGTCGGGCTCCACCAGATACTGCTCGTAGAGATCTTCGATGTAGGCGGCATTGGCGCCGAACTGGGAGGACTGCGCAAACTGCTTCAGGAGACTGTCCACGTCTGGTGATTCGGGCTCTTGGGGAAGGGGCGGGCCTGACCCGGAGCGCATGTCCGTGCGCGTGGGAGCGGGCGGCGTTGTGGCCGCAGAGTATACGCGTAGCGTCCCGCGGGGTGTACCGTCGCGGCCCGCGGTCGGCGGCTGCGCGGCGGCCTTGCATGCGTGCCGCGATGGCGGCACGGGCCAGTGGCGCATGCGGGACGGGCGGCGCGCACTCAGATACCGAGTGCGCGGTACTCCGTGCAGGGACGTGAACGCTCCCAGACCGGGGCGAACTGCATCGCCAGCTGCCGGGCCTGGCCGGGGGCATGGGTGGCGGCTTCGCCATCGAAGCGGTGGCCCAGCGCACGCAGCAGAAAACCGCCGCTGTCGTTGACCAGGAACGCGCCGGCGAAAGTGCGGTCGACCGCATCGTCGACGGCGCGGAATGCGAACACGCTGGGCAGGCGCTGGGCGAGTGCGAGCAGCGGCGCGTGCTCGCGCTGCGGGGTGGCCGCGTCCTGCAGCAGCACCTGGACCACGCCGCCGCGTCCGGCGGTGGCGAAACGGCGGAACGCGCGCAGCACCTCGGGATGGTCGAACAGGCCCGGATCGAGGTCGCGGCTGCGCAGCCACAGCTGGCGGCGCGCGGCGTGGATCAGGGTCACGCTGACATCGACGGCGGCTTCCAGGTCGTCGACCGCGAAACCGCTGCCATCGACCCGGCGCATGGCGCGGTGGGCGATGCCGGCCTCCTCGAACACCGGGCCGTGGGCGACGAAGCCATGGCGGGCGTAGAGGTCCATCGCCGCCAGCTGTGCGTGCAGCGAGGTGGTGCGCAGGCCGGCGCCATCGGCCAGCGCCAGCAAGGCGCGCAGCAGGGCCTCGCCGACGCCGCGGCCACGCCAGTCGGCGACCACCGCCAGCCGGCCGATGCGGCCATCGGGCGCCAGGCGGCCGGTACCGATCGCCTGGCCCGCGGCATCGCGCGCCAGCACATGCCGGCTCAGGACGTCGAACGCATCGCGTTCCAGCGCCGGCGGCACCTGCTGTT
>JAFAFY010000012.1 GCA_023423235.1 Pseudomonadota bacterium | reverse complement strand
GCAGCGCGGCCATCACGTGACCCTGTTCGATGCCGCGGCCGACATCGGCGGCCAGTTCAACCTGGCCCGGCGCATTCCCGGCAAGGAGGAATTCAACGAGACCCTGCGCTATTTCCGCCACCGGCTGACGGAAACCGGCGTCGCGCTGCGGCTGTCGACGGCGGCATCGGTCGAGGCGCTGCTCGGCTTCGACGCGGTGGTGCTGGCCACCGGAGTGACGCCGCGCGCGGTCGACTTCCCGGGCCACGACCATCCGCGCGTGGTGGGTTATCTCGACGTGCTGGAGGGCCGCGTGGTGCCGGGCAGGCGCGTGGCGATCATCGGTGCCGGCGGGATCGGCTTCGATGTCGGCGAGTTCCTTGTCGAATCCGGGCCCTCGCCCAGCCTCGATCTGCAGGCCTGGATGCGCGAATGGGGCGTCGACCCGGCGTTCGAATCGGCCGGCGGCCTGGTCCCGCCCGCGCCGACGCCGGCCGCGCGCGAGTTGTGGCTGCTGCAGCGCAGCCCCGGCAAGCCCGGCGCGCGCCTGGGCAAGACCACCGGCTGGATCCACCGCAGCACGCTCAAGCACAAGGGCGTGCACATGCTCGGCGGCGTGCGCTACCTGGGCATGGACGACGCCGGCCTGCGCATCGAGGTCGAGGGCGCCGAACAACTGTTGCCGGTCGACCACGTGGTGGTCTGCGCCGGGCAGGAGCCGCGTCGCGACCTGCTGGCCGGGCTGCAGGCCGCCGGGCGTGTCGTACATCTGGTCGGTGGTGCGGACGTCGCCGCCGAGCTGGACGCCAAGCGTGCAATCGACCAGGCCAGCCGGCTGGCCGCGCGCTTGTAACACCGCCGGCGGCGCCACAACCGGCCATGCCAGCGGCCTGGGCCAGCCACAGAACCGCGCCCGGCGCCAGTGCCGCGCATTCATGTTCGATTCGGAAACGCGCCGCTACCGTGCCCGCACTTCGTCCTGCCCCGCTGGCAGGACACCGGCCCTGACCGCCCCTTCCCGGCGGATTTCAGCGCCCGGGCGATAAGCGCGCCATAGAGTCGCCGCCCTCCCCAGTACGCCATGTCGGTTTCCGTTGCGGTTCGCGTTCCCCTTGCGGGACGAGGACGTGCGGCCCGGCGCAACGGAGCAAGGAGTTTCGATGAAACTGGAATGGATCATGTGGCTGGCTTCCGTGTTGCCGGCCCCGGCAGCGGATTCGCTGTGCCTGAGCACCACCGTGTACCTGGAAGCCCGCGACCAGTCCTCGCGCGGACAGGCCGCCGTCGCCGAGGTGGCGCTGCGGCGCCAGGAGAGCGGCCTGTGGGGCGAGTCGATGTGCGAGGTGGTCACCGCGCGCAAGCAGTTCGCGCCGACCATCCTTTCGCCCAACACCCGCCTGGCCAACAGCAGCGCCTGGGCGCAGGCGGTCAGCGTGGCGCTGGAATCGGAGCGCAACTGGGCGCTGCCGCCCCACAAGCGCCGCGAGATCGTGCCCGGCGCCAGCCACTTCATGGCCCATGCGATCGCAGCCCCGAGCTGGCGCAATGCCCACCAGGTGGCGACCATCGGCGACCATACCTTCCTGCGCGTGCAGTCGCTGCGCCCCCAAGCCCGCGCCACGGCCAACGACCGCGGCTGAGGCGGTTGCGCCCGTTCCCACGAACCCGCCATCCGGCGGGTTTCGTCGTTGTGGCGGCGTGTCGCATAGTGGCGGCTCCCTGTCCGCGGAGTCCGCGATGAAGCTCTACACCAAACCCGGCGCCTGTTCGCTGGCCGACCACATCACACTGCAGTGGATCGGTGCGCCGTTCACCGCGGTCATCGTCAACGGCGAGGAGATGAAGCAGCCCGCGTTCCTGGCGCTCAATCCCGCAGGCGCGGTGCCGGTGCTGGTCGACGGCGACTGGGCGCTGACCCAGAACGCGGCGATCCTCAACTATCTGGCCGATGCGTTCCCGGACGCGGGCCTGGGCGGCGACGGCACGCCGCACGGCCGCGCCGAGGTCAACCGCTGGCTGGCCTTCCTCAATGCCGACGTGCACCCCGCGTTCCACCCGCTGTTCGGCACCACCAAGTACCTGCAGGACCCCGACGCCATCGACCTGACCCGCAAACAGGCGATGACCCGCCTGCGCGGCATGTTCGAGCGTCTCGATGCGCAACTGGCCGGACGTGACTGGCTGGTGGGCGCGCGCTCGATCGCCGATCCCTACCTGTTCGTCGTGCTGCAGTGGGCCAAGAAGCTGCGCCTGGACCTGGCCGGGCTGGACAACCTGCATACCTTCGATGCACGCATGCTGGCCGACCCCGGCGTGCAGGCCGCGCTGGAGGCCGAAGGCCAGCTGTAACCATCCGCAGCGCCCGGGCCGCGGACGCAGGGAAGACGCGCCGCGGGTTTCAGCCCGCGGCTAGCGGCTCTGCGCCCGCGCTCGCCTGCACCGCCGCAAGCCAGGCGCCGGCCACGGCGTCGCCGCGTGATTTCGCCAGCGCCGTGCGCAGTTCCGGCAGCAGCGCCGCCAGTTCCTCGGCGTTGCCGCAACGCTCGATCTTGAGCTGCATCATGAAACCGCGCAGGCCCAGGTGCGCCTTGACCGCTTCGGACATCAACGCGCTCATCGTGCGGAAGCGCTCGCTGGGTACGTTGATCGCATCGATCACAGCACCCGGCTCCGCTGCAACCTCGTCGCGCAACGCGACCAGGCCCTTGTCGCGCAACTGCGCCAGGCCATCGGCAGGCGCATGCAGGCCGGCGCCAAGACGCGTGAGCTCCGCCGCGTCGCGCTGGCCATCGACCACCAGCAGCAGCGCGCGCAAGGTGGTGGGCAACTTGCGGGCACGCGTTTCGATCTCGTCGCGTCCGGCCGCGGTCTTGCTGTAGATATCCCGATCTCGCATTCGTTTTCCCTCCCCAGGGATGCGGATGCATCGCGTCTTGCCGCCGCCTGGCGGCCGTGTCCGACCGGTCGCCCCCGCGACCGGCCACGCGCGCATTTCCTCGCGTTGCCGTTCTACCACGGACCGCGGCCGGCGCGGCGGCGCTGGCCCACAGCGTGATCGCAGTCACGCCGTGGAGCGACCCGTCGACCGAGGCGCCGTTCAGTCCGCCGGGGGCACCCGCACCGCGCCTTCCATCAGCACGCGCGCGCTGCGGCTCATGATCGCCCTGGCCACCTGCCAGCGGCCATCGACCAGCGCCGCCTCGGCGCCGACGCGCAGGGTGCCGGACGGGTGTCCGAAGCGGACCGAGGTGCGCGCGCCGCCACCGGCGGCCGTGTTCACCAGGGTGCCGGGAATCGCGGCGGCGGTGCCGATGGCCACCGCCGCCGTGCCCATCATCGCGTGGTGCAGCTTGCCCATCGACAGCGCGCGCACGTTGAGGTCGATGTCGCCGGCGTCGATCGCCTTGCCGCTGGACGCGACATAGCCCGCCGCTGGCGAGACGAACGCGACTTTCGGCGTGTGCTGGCGCCGCGCGGCATCCTCGATGCGCTCGATCAGGCCCATGCGCAGCGCGGCATGCGCACGGATGGCCTCGAACCGCGCCAGTGCGGCCGGGTCCTCGTTGATCGCCGGCTGCAGTTCGGTGCCGGTGTAGCCGATGTCGGCGGCATTGACGAACACCGTCGGGATGCCCGCGTTGATCAGCGTCACGCCCAGGGTGCCGATGCCCGGCACGTCGAGTTCATCGACCAGGTTGCCGGTGGGGAACATCGCGCCGTCATCCTCGCCTTCGTCGGCAGGATCGACGAACTCCAGCACGATCTCCGCCGCCGGGAACGGCACGCCGTCGAGTTCGAAATCACCGGTCTCCTGCACCTGGCCGTCGGTCACCGGCACGTGCGCGACGATGGTCTTGCCGATGTTGGCCTGCCAGATGCGCACCGTGCAGTTGCCGTCGCGCGGCACGCGCGTAGGATCGATTAGGCCGTTGGCGATGGCGAACGGTCCGACCGCCGCCGACAGGTTGCCGCAGTTGCCGCTCCAGTCGACGAATGCGCTTTCGATGGCGACCTGGCCATAGAGGTAGTCGACGTCGTGGCCGGGCACCTCCGACTTCGACAGGATCACGCACTTGCTGGTGCTGGAGGTCGCGCCGCCCATGCCGTCGGTGTGCTTGCCGTAAGGGTCGGGTGAGCCGATCACGCGCATCAGCAGCGCATCTCGCGCCGGGCCGGGCACCTGTGCGGCTTCGGGCAGGTCCTGCAGGCGGAAGAACACGCCCTTGGAGGTGCCGCCGCGCATGTAGGTGGCGGGGATGCGGAGTTGGGGGGCATGAGGCATGGGGTGTCTCCGGAGTCGTGTGCGATCTGCGCTGCGCGCAGGCGGAAATGAGGGAATGCGGCCGGCGACGCGCCGACGCGTGCGACGACGAAGCCGGACGTGACAGGTCAGCGGCGCCTGCGTCGGCCCATCGCGTTCAAGTGCGCGCGGGGCGCGCCGCCACCGGCCCGCCCGCGTCCTTCCAGGCACTGAAACCGCCGGCGACATGGGCAACGTTGTCCATGCCCATGTCCTGCAGCGCAGCGGTGGCCAGCGCCGAACGCCAAGCCGACTGGCAATACAGCACGAAGCGCCGGTCCTCGCCGAACACCGGCTTGAAGTAGGGACTGGCGGGATCGACCCAGAATTCGAGCATGCCGCGCGGAGCGTGGAATGCCCCCGGCACCATGCCCTCGCGCTCGAGCTCGCGCACGTCGCGGATGTCGACGAACTGCACGTGCGGGTCGCCGAGCAACGCCACGGCTTCCGCGACCGGGATCGTGGTGATGCGGGCATTGGCCGCCTCGACCAGTTGCCTGACGCCTGTCGTCACTGCCATTGCCGTGCCTCCCGGT
>JAFAFY010000135.1 GCA_023423235.1 Pseudomonadota bacterium | reverse complement strand
GCGTGACCTCGACCGGGCTGCCGCGGTTCGCACGCTTCCTGCGCGTGCGCGACGAGCTGCCGCCGGTCGAGTAGGCGTTGCGGGGTGGGGGGATCGCACCGCAGCGCACCGCAGCGCACCGCATCGCGCCGCTGTGCTGCGTGCGGCGCGCGTGGCTGCGGGCGGCGTGGACACGCGTCGCGGTGGCGGGCGCTGGACGGTCTGTGCCGGCGCCTTGCGTGCGCTGACGGCGCGTTGGCACTGTGCCGGCGTTGGGTCCGGTGGATTCCGCTCAGCCTTGCGCGTGCGGCAGGGCGGCGTGCGGCAGCACGGCTCGCAGCAGGACGGCGTGGGTCACGCTGTCCTCAGGTCGCCATCAGGCCGCTCAGCAGGCCGGGTCCTTGGCGAAGGGATTGAGCCGGCGGACCCAGCTGCCGCCGCAGTCGATGTCGACCGGTTCGGGTTCCGCGGGCGGTGGCGCGGCGGCCGCGGCGCGCTGGCGTTCGAGCGCGGCGATCTTCTGGCGGATCTGCGGCAGCGCCGCCAGTGCCGCACGCTCGCCCTGCAGGATCGCCGCGTTGCGCTGCTCGAAGCTGGCCGGGCCGATGTCGTTGACCTGCGGCCGGATCACCACGTCGGCGCGCGCGGCCTCCTGGCGGCCCAGGTTGCTGCCCATGATCGCGATCGACTGGTTGACGATGCCGAGCATGCTGCCGGGCATGGTGCCGCTGGCGCGGCTGGAGATGTCGACCGCGATCACCAGGTCCGCGCCCAGCTGGCGCGCCGCGTCCACCGGCACCGGGCTGACCACGCCGCCGTCGACGTAATGGCGGTCGCCGATCTTCACCGGCTCGAACACGCCCGGCACGCTGCTGGAGGCGCGTACCGCCTGGCCGGTGTTGCCGCGCACGAACACCACCCGGTCGCCGGTTTCCAGCCGCGTCGCCACCGCCGCGAACGGACGCGGCATGCGTTCGATGGTGCGGTTGCCGACCTCGGTGTTGACGTAGTTCTGCAGCGCCACGCCCTGTACCAGGCCGCCGGAGAACAGGCGCACGTCGCGGATGCTGGACTCGTCCAGCGCGACCGCGCGCTCCTGCATGCGGAACGGGTCCATGCCGCTGGCATACAGCGCGCCGACCACGCTGCCGGCGCTGGTGCCCGCCACCACGTCGGCCTGGATGCCATTGGCTTCCAGCATCTTGATCACGCCGATATGGGCGAAGCCCTTGGCCGCGCCGCCGCCCAGTGCCAGTCCGATGCGGACCGGGCGTGGTTTCGTGGCCGGCGCGGCCGGTGTCACCGCAGTCGCGGCCGGCGGCGTGGGCCGGGTGTCGCGCCCGCCGCCACAGGCGGCAAGGCCGACGATCAGGCTGGCGACGAGCAGCGCGGTGCGCGTGGTGCGGAGCATGGGGAATCCGGGCAGGAGACTGGCGCGATGGCCGCCGAGCATACCTGCGCGCGGCCTGTCGGCGGCTGAAGCCAGGTGCAGCGCCCGGCAGCAGTCACCGGACTGCGGCTGCGTCAGTGCGGCGGCGCGAACGCGGCCTCGGCCGGGCAGTCGCTGGCCTCGACCGGCGCGGGCGCCAGCGGCGGCGCCGGACGCCAGTGCCCGGTGTCGGGGTCGAACGCGAACGTGCCCCAGTGGTTCACGCCTTCGAAGCGTCCGGCCGCAGCGTCATAGGCGAAGTGCATGCTGCGCCGCCGGCAGGGGCCGCGGAATTCGCAGTCCAGGCGCCGTACCCGCAGGCCGTCCGCGTCCGGCGCCAGTTCCAGCTGCGGGGATTCGGCGCTGGCCATGGTGTCGAACAGCAACTGGTGTCGCGGCGTTCCGTCCGTCTCCTGCCAACGCAGGGCCAGCGCCTCGTGCTGATGGCCGAAGCCGCCGGGCACGATCCCCAGGCGCCAGGTCGTGTCGCCGCTGCCGGGCAACGCTTCGATCACGCCGCCCTGCACTTGGGCGGCTGCCCAGTCCAGGCACTCGGCCGACACCGGGCCGGCGCAGGCCGCGGCGCAGGCGAGGGCGGCGATGCACCAGCTGCGGCGCGTGTGCTGTACCGCACTGCGCTGCATCAGCGCGGGCCGAACCGGGTGCCGAAGAAATCGTCGGCATTCCAGCGCGGCGGCGCGGCGGCATTGCCGACGATGCGGGTGATCGCCGCGCTGACCGCCGCCAGGCGCGCGGCGTCGCCGTACTGGATCGGCAGGTCGGCCTGGTCGCAGGGCTGGTGGTAGCAGTTGCGCAGGAACCAGGTCGCGGCGATCTTCGGGTCCTGGCCCGGATTCGCCGCAGCCACGCCGGCATCGAGATACAGCGCCGGAATACCGGCGCGCACGAAGGCGTACTGGTCGCTGCGCACGAACGCGACCTCCTCGGGGAACGGGTCGGGCGAGACCTCGACGCCGATCTCGGCCGCAGCCGTGTCGACCGCCGCCTGCAGCGTGGAATGCGCGCTGCCGATGGCGACGATGTCGCGGGTGGGCGCGGTGAGGATCGGCATGTCGATGTTGAGGTTGGCGACCAGCTGCGGCGTTGCGGCCGGCGGATGCGTGGCCAGCCATTCCGCGCCCAGCAGGCCCTGCTCCTCGCCGGTCAGCGCGGCGAACACGGTGCTGCGCGCGGGCGCGGTCTCGGCGGTGGCCAGGAGGTGCGCGGCCTCCAGCATGATCGCCACGCCCAGGGCGTTGTCGAGCGCGCCGTTGTAGATCGCATCGCCATCGACGGCTACGCCGGTGCCGATGTGGTCCAGGTGCGCGGTCTGCACGATGGCCTCGCCGGCGCGCGCCGGGTCGCTGCCCGGCAGGCGGGCGACGACGTTGCGCGATTCCAGGGTGTCGATGCGGCTGCGGCTTGCCAGGGTCAGCGTGCCGGGCAGGGCGAAGGGACGCAGGCTGCCGGCGCGCGCGGCATCGAACAGCTGCGCGGCGGTCTGCGGGCCGTCGGCGAACACCAGGTCGGCGGCGGTGGCGCCGACACGCGCCACCACGTGCAGCTGCGCGGGTGCGTCGACCGCGTTGCCGTCATCGCCGCGCAGGCGCAGCGCGGGACGGTCCCACTGCGCGGCGGTGCGTGCCCACGGCGCACCGGCCTCGTCGTCGACGGTGTTGACCAGCACCAGCGCGACCGCGCCGCGCGCGACCACCGCCTCGACCTTGGTGCGCAGGCTGCCGTAGTGCGCGCGCGGGTTGTCGGCGAACCCCCGCGGCGCGCCGCCGAACACGATCGCGATGCGGCCGTGCAGGTCGACGCCGTCGAAGTCGTCATGCTGCAGCTCGGGCGCGTGGATCGCCTGGCCGACGAACACCGCCTGCGCGGTCACCGAGGCCTCGGCGCGGTTGAAGTCGGGCATCGGCAGGAACTGGTCGCCCAGGCGCAGGGCGATGGTGCGGCCATTGCGCGCCACCGACAGCGCCGCGCCCTCGCGCAGCGGCACGGCGCGTACCAGCGGCACGCGCTGGAACCAGCCGCCATCGTCGCCGGCCGGCTGCAGGCCAATCTGGGTGAAGCGCGTGGCGACATGCTCGGCGGCCAGGTCGAAGCCCGGCGTACCGGTCTCGCGGCCGGCCAGGCGGTCGTCGGCCAGGTGGCGCACGTCGGCCTCGATGCGCTGGCCGGCGGCGGTCTCATTGGGCACCGGCGGGGTCTCCGGCATCGGCGCGCCGGGCGCGGTCTGCGCCTGCAGCGCGGCATCGGCCTCGGCCTCGTTGCCGCTGTTGGGATTAGCGCCGCAGGCGACCAGCAGCAACGCGGCGCAGGCGGACAGGACGGGGCGGGTCATGGCGGGCTTCCAGGTCACGGCGGCGGCGACGGTAGCATGCGCGGACGCGTGCGCCGTCGCCGGCCGGGTTTGCGCGCGCGCCGGTGGGTGCTCAGGCCGGAAGCAGCAGCCCGACCGCGACCAGCAGCCACAGCAGCAGGCCCAGCACGATCCAGAGGCCGTTGGCCCAGCTGAAGCGGCGGTTGCCCTCGCCTTGCGGGTCGTTGCAGGCCAGGTTGGCCGCGACCTGCATCCGCAGCAGGCCGAGTCCGGTCGGCAGGATCGTCAGCAGGCCCAGCACGCCGGTGGTCGGGGACCCGATGGCGTGGCTGTCGAGGCGGCCGAGGACGTTGCCGGCGATCTCGAACACCACATAGGTCGTGGCAACCAGGGCAGGCGACCAGTGGTAGCTGCGCAGGCACAGGCGCAGCTGCGCGTCGATCCGGCGCGCCAGCGCGTGCGCGAAGAAGATCGAGAAGATCGCGCGTGGCACCGGCCAGATCGTCTCCGTCCGGCCCTGCCGGTAGCACTGCCAGTGGCGGTAGAACCAGTAGATGCCGTAGATGCCGAAGGTCGCGAAGTAGAGCGCGCAGAACTTCGTCGTCGAGACCACGTAGAACGGCTGCGCGTTGTCCGCCGCCACCGGCAATGCGCGGACTTCGGCGGCCGGCGGCGCGTAGAGATTCTCGGGCGTGGCGTCGTGCATGCGGGTGTCCCGGTCGTGGCCGCGGTGTGCGTGTTTGCTGGCGCTGGCCGCGCGCGGCTCAGGGCGCGGTGGCGTCCAGGATCCGCAACGCCAGCGGATACGGCGGCGGGTCGTTGCGGTTGCTCAGCACGATCACGGTCGTGCGCCGCGCCGGGTCGCGGACGATGACGTTGCGGAAGCCGATGGTCTCGCCCGAATGCCACTGCCGCGCGCCATGCAGGCGCCAGCCGTAGCCGTAGGCATCGACGTCGTCCTCGTCGATGGCCGCAGCCCCGGTCTGCGCGGCGAAGGCCAGCGCGCGCGAGGCATCCGACAGCAGGCGGTCGTCGTACAGCGCCGCGTCCCACTTCGCCAGGTCGTCGATCGAACTGTAGATGCCGCCATCGCCCAGCACCGCGCTGGTCGGGCTCTGGTCGCTGCGGACCCAGCGGCCGTCGATGTCGCTGTGGCCGTAGGCGCGGTGGGCGACGGTCGAGACGCCCTCCTCGAACGCCACGGTGCCGGTCATGCCCAGCGGCTGGAAGATGCGCTCGCGCAGGAAGCCGGCGTAGTCCTGGCCGGTGGCGGCGACGACGATCCGGGTCAGCAGCGCATAGGCGCTGTTGCTGTAGCGGTAGGCGCTGCCGGGCGGGAAGTACAGCCGGTCCTGGCCTTCCAGGATCGCCAGCACGTCGGCGTCGC
>JAFAFY010000132.1 GCA_023423235.1 Pseudomonadota bacterium | reverse complement strand
GCTCGTAGCGCAGCGCGGCGTCGGTGCTCAGCTTCTCGCCGAAACTGCTCGACAGGCTGGCGTAGACGCTGGCGACGTCGCGGTCGAGGTCGGCCTCGTCCTGCGGGGTCAGGCCACCGCCGGCCTGGGAGCCGGTGGGGCGGTCGGTGTAGGGCCCCGCGGCGTAGCTGGCGGGGTCGCCGGCGCCGGTCTCGTAGTCCTCGACCCGGAATTCGACGCCGGTGGCGAAGGTGTGGAAGTGTGCGCCGGTTTCGAAACCGCGGCTGAGGTCGATGTTGGCCAGCGTCTGCGAGAACGCGTAGTCGCCGGTCTTGAAGCGGGTCGGGCTGGACGGGCCCAGCGAGGCGTTGAGCGAGTCGCGCAGGCGGTAGGTGAATTCGTTGCGGCCGTGGTTGAGGCTGGCGTCGTAGTCCCACGCGCCCCACTGGCCGCGCACCCCGGCCACGCCGGCGATGTCGAGGTTCTCGCCGATCGATACCGGGCGGAAGCCTTCGGGGTAGACCTCCGGCCAGTTGGCGTCGCTGTCGGGGTAGCGGAAGTAGTTGGCGCCCTCGGTGTCGCGCTGGTGCCAGGTGCCGAAGGCGTAGAGCCGCGCGGTCTCGCCCAGCGCGATCTCGCTGTTGAGCCAGCCGTTGATGTCCTTGGCCGCGCCGTTGCCGTGGTGGTAGTTGCGCCGCCCCTGCACGGCCAGGTTGGCCGGGGTCTGGTCCCACGGCGGGACCTGATCGAAACCGGCGCGGTTGGTCGGCTCGAGCTGCTTGTACTCCAGGCCCACGCGCAGGAAGCCGTCATCGGCAAGCCCGGTGCCGACCTTGGCCGCGAGGAAGGTGCTCTGGCCGTCGGTCAGGGTGCGGCCGATCGGCTCGACGTCGGTGTGGTGGGCGCCGTAGCTGGCTTCCAGCGCGCCGCCGTCGCCGGCATCGTCGAGGATGATGTTGATCACGCCGGCCACCGCATCGGCGCCGTACTGCGCGCCGGCGCCGTCGCGCAGCACCTCGATGCGCTTGATCGCGGTGATCGGGATCGCGTTGAAGTCCACCGGCGTGGTGCCGCGGCCGATCTTCGAGCCGGTGGTGACCAGCGAGGACACATGGCGGCGCTTGCCGTTGACCAGCACCAGCACCTGGTCGGGCGCCAGGCCGCGCAGCTGCGCGGCGCGGATGTGATCGGCACCGCCGGAGTTGGACTGGCGCGGCAGGTTGAACGAGGGCAGCAGCGCCTGCAGCGCGCTGCCCAGCTCGCCGTTGACCGCGCCGGCGCGGATCAGGTCGTCCTGCTCCAGCACGTCGATCGGCGCGGTCGACTCCAACACGGTGCGGTCGGTCGCGCGGGTGCCGGTGACGATCACCGCGTCGAGCCGGGTGGCGCCGTCGCTGCCGGTCTGTGCGGCTGATTGCGCCAGTGCAGGCGCGGTCAGGGCGAGCATGATCGCGGCCGCGAGCGGCGAGACGAGTCGGCGCGCGGCGGGGCGGGACGGGAGGAAGCTGGAAGGGGCGTGGCGCGAAGCGGCGGGCTGGAGCGAGGGCATGCGGAATCCGGATCGGGAGGAATGGCGGGCAGCGGACCGGGGCCCGCGCAGGCGATCCGCATTGAAACCGCATGCAGGTCTATGCGTCCATCCGCATCAAGCGATACAGTGTTGCGGCAACGCAACAATTTCCCGGACCGGGCTCTCTACGATGAGCCCCCCGCCGCACCTGGACCACACCCCATGTCGATCCTGCCCATGCCGACCGTATTCCTGTCCCGTTCCACCCCATTGCGCGTCGCCGCGCTGTCCACCGCATTGCTGCTGTCGGCCTGCGCCGGCGTTCCGCGTGCCGCGTCCACCGGCCCGGGCCCGGCGGCCGATGCCGTGACCTCGGCCTACCATGGCGACGCCGCGCGTCCCGCCGAGGGCAAGGGCTGGGTTCGCACCGAACTGTACTTCGCCACCGGGCAGTGGGAGGCCAGTCCGGAAGAAGTCGCCGCCGGCGAGCGGCGCTGGCTGGACTTCCTCGACCGCGAGGTCACCCCGCGCTTTCCCAGCGGCCTGAGCGTGTTCGACGTCTACGGCCAGTGGCTGCCGCCCGGCGCCAGCACGCCTTCGCGTCTGCGCTCCAAGGAGCTGGTGGTGCACCATCCCGATACCCCCGAGCAGGCAGCCGCCATCGAGGACATCCGCGCCGCATGGAAGCGCGAGACCGGGCACCTGTCGGTGCTGCGCTCGCAACTGCACGCCGACGTTTCCTTCTAGGCCCCCGCGTCATCCGCATTTCACCCACGCCACGCTCCCCGAGGTCCGCCATGTCACGCCGCGCCCGCCAGACGCCCCGCCGCTATCCCCTGCAGCTCGCGCTCGCGCTGGCCTGCGCCCTGCCGCTGGCCGCGCTGGCGCAGGACACCGAAACCGTCGAGGTCGTCGAGGTGGTGGAAACCCCGTCCACGCTCGACGTGATCGAGGTCACCGCACAGCGCCGGGTGGAGAACATCCAGGACGTGCCGGTGTCGATCACCGCGCTCGATGCCGAGAAGCTGGGCGTGCTGGGCAGCGGCGGCAACGACATCCGCTTCCTGTCGGCACGCGTGCCCAGCCTGAACATCGAATCGAGCTACGGCCGCGCCTTCCCGCGCTTCTACATCCGCGGCCTGGGCAACACCGACTTCGACCTCAACGCCTCGCAGCCGGTGTCGCTGGTGTACGACGACGTGGTGCTGGAGAACCCGCTGCTGAAGGGGTTCCCGGTGTTCGACATCGCCCGGGTGGAGGTGCTGCGCGGGCCGCAGGGCACGCTGTTCGGCCGCAATACGCCGGCGGGCGTGGTCAAGTTCGATTCGGTGCGCCCGGGCCAGGATTTCGAGGGCTACGGCCGACTGGCCTACGGCAGCGACAGCATGTGGAATTTCGAGGGCGCGGTCGGTGGCGCGCTGAGCGAGCGCTGGTCGGCGCGCGTGTCGGCGCTGTACCAGCGGCGCGACGACTGGGTGCGCAACACCCATGCCGGCGCGCCCAACGATGGCCTGGAAGGCTATGACGAGAGCGCGGCGCGGCTGCAGTTCCTGTACGAGGGCGATGCGTTCGAAGGCCTGTTCAACCTGCACCGGCGCGACCTCAACGGCACTGCGCGCCTGTTCCGCGCCAACATCATCGCGCCCGGCAGCAACCGCTTCGTGCCCGGTTTCGACCGCGATGCGGTGGCGATCGACGGGGTCAATTTCTCCGATCTCGACGCCTGGGGCGGCAGTGCCCGCCTGCGCTGGGATTTCGGCGATGTCAGCCTGTATTCGATCACCGGCTATGAAACGCTGGAGTCGCTCAACCGCGGCGATATCGACGGCGGCTATGGCGCCGCGTTCCTGCCCGATTCCGGCCCGGGCCTGATTCCGTTCGCGTCCGAATCGGCCGACGGCATCCCCCGGCACAAGCAGATCACCCAGGAACTGCGGCTGGAATCCAGCCTCGATGGCCCGCTGAACTGGCAGGCCGGCGCGTTTTGGTTCCGTGAGGACCTGACCGTCGACAGCTTCAACTACGACTCGCTCGCGCCGGGCAACCCGCAGTCCGGGCATGCGGTACAGGAGCAGCGCAATACCGCCTGGGCGCTGTTCGCATCGGGCGAGTACGCCGCGACCGACAAACTCAAGCTGCGCGGCGGCGTGCGCTATACCCAGGACAAGAAGGACTTCAGCGCGAGCGTGCTGCAGGCGGTGCCGTTCGGTACGCCGGTCGGCGGCCCGTTCTTCGAGAACACCGATGTCGACGACATCAGCTGGGATGCCAGCGCGGTGTTCGCCGCCAGCGACGACGTCAATCTGTACGCGCGCGTCGCCAAGGGCTTCCGAGCGCCGTCGATCCAGGGCCGGCTGGCGTTCGGCGGCATCTCGGTGGCCGATTCCGAGGAGGTGATCTCCTACGAGGTCGGGGTCAAGGCCGAGCTGTGGGACCGCCGTGCACGCGTCGGCTTCAACCTGTTCCGCTACGACGTCGACGGCCAGCAGCTGATCGCGGTCGGCGGCGCCACCAACCAGGCCATCCTGCTCAACGCCGACAAGTCGCTGGGGCAGGGCGCGGAGCTCGACCTGCAGGCCTGGGTCACCGATTCGCTGCTGCTGACCTGGGGCAGCAGCTACAACGACACCGAGATCCGCGATGCCAACCTCGCGGTGGCGATCTGTGGCGGCGGCTGCACCATCACCGACCCGACCACGGTCATCGATGGCGCGACCTACGCCCTGGTCGACGGCAATCCGTTGCCGCAGGCGCCCAAGTGGATCCACAACCTGACCGCGCGCTGGGGCGTGCCGGTGGGTGACGACGCCGAGTTCTACGTCTACACCGACTGGGCCTACCGCGGCCAGGTGAATTTCTTCCTGTACGAATCGCCGGAGTTCCGCGGCCGCTCGTCGCTCGAGGGTGGCCTGCGCATCGGGACCAACTGGAACCAGGGTGCCTATGACCTGGCGGTGTTCGGTCGCAACATCACCGACGCTACGCGCATCGTCGGCGGCATCGACTTCAACAACCTCACCGGCTTCATCAACGAGCCGCGGACCTGGGGCGTGGAGTTCACGGCGAAGTTCTGAAGGGGCGGCGCGGCATGGCGGGCGGCGCCGCAATCGCCACTCGCCGCGGCAGGGGCGGACGAGCGCGCATCCCGCGCTGTCGCCTCCTTCCGCCTTCGGCACCTTCCCCCCGCGTGCAGGGGAAGGAAAGAAGCGATTCTCCAGGCTGATCGGCCACTCGCCCCATTCCCGGCATCGACAGGTTCCAGATGACTGCATCCACTGCTCCCCGCACCACGCCGCGCTGGTTCGTCGCCGGCGACCTCAACGGCTTCTTCGGCCTGGTGGTCGACAACCTCTCGATCCTGGGCTTCATCGCCGCGGCGCTGATCGGCATCTTCGGCGTGCCGGCCGACATCGTGTTCGGGCGCATGTTTCCCGGCACCGCGCTGGGCGTGCTGGTGGGCAATCTGCTCTATACGGCGATGGCGCGGCGGCTGGCCGCGCGCACCGGACGCGATGACGTCACCGCGATGCCGCTGGGGCTGGATGCGCCTACCAGCATCGGCATGGCGCTGCTGGTGCTGGGGCCGGCGTTCGCCGGGCTGCGCGCGCGCGGCCTGGACCCGCAGGCCGCCGGCATCGCGGTGTGGCAGCTGGGCATGGCCTCGCTGGTGGTGATGGGCCTGCTGAAGCTGGTGCTGTCGTTTGCCGGCGACTGGATCACACGGGTGATCCCGCGCGCGGCGCTGCTCGGTTCGATCGGTGGCGCGGCGCTGCTGCTGCTCGGTTTCCTGCCGCTGGTCGAGCTGCTGCGCTCGCCGGTGGTCGGATTGGTCACGCTGGGGCTGCTGCTGTACGTGCTGGTCGCGCGCGGGCGCGTGCCGCTGCGCATTCCCGGCGTCCTGTTCGCACTGCTGGTGGGCCTGGCGCTGTACTACGGTCTGGGCCTGTCGGGCCTGCTGACCGGTTTCGCAGTGCCACAGGCGGCCTGGCCGGCGCCTGCGCTGCCGTGGCCGTCGCTGGGGTTCATCGACGGCCTGCCGGCGACCGTGCCCTACCTGTCGCTGCTGCTGCCATTCGGCCTGCTGATGGTGGTCGGCGGCATCAACGTGGCCGAGAGCGCGCGCGCGGCCGGCGACGACTACAGCACACGCGACGTGCTGCTGGTCGAGGCCGTGTCCACGCTGGTCGCGGGCGTCTGCGGCGGCGTCGCCCAGACCACGCCCTACATCGGCCAGCCGGCCTACAAGCACATGGGTGCGCGCAGCGGCTATACGCTGCTGACGGGCCTGTTCGTCGGCATCGGCGGCATGCTGGGGCTGGTGTCGGGCCTGGTGCAATGGCTGCCGGTGGCGGTGCTGGCGCCGATCATCGTGTTCGTCGGCATCGACATCACCGTGCAGGCCTTCCACAGCACCCGGCGCGAACATGCGATCGCGGTGGCGCTGGCGTTCCTGCCGGCGATCGCCTACCTGCTGAACATCAAGTTCGGCAATCCGGCCTGGATCGACCCCGAGCGCTTCGCTGCGCTCTACGGCACGGTCGACGGCCACGGCCTGCCGGAACTGGCGGCGATCGTGTCGCTGGGCAACGGCTTCATCATCACCGCCATGCTGTGGGCGACCGCCCTGGTCGCGATGATCGACGACCACACCCGCAAGGCGGTGACGACCCTGCTGGTGGCGGTGGTGCTGACGCTGTTCGGCGTGATCCATTCGGTGCACCCGGCTGGCGCGCTGGTGCTGCCGTGGCAGCTCGAGGGCTTGCGTCAGGCGATCGCGCTGCAGTTCGCCGGCGGCTACGCGGTGCTGGCCCTGGCGCTGGGACTGCTGTCGCTGCAACCCAAGCCGCCAGCGCCGGCGTCTTGACCCCCGGTCACGGCCGGGGCGCTATGCTGCGCGCCCCGCTTCCGGCCCCGCCCGTTCCCGATGACGCCCACCCTGTTCCAGTCCGTGCTTGGCGCGCCGTTCTTTCGCCTGCCCGAGACCCTGCGCGCGTTGCATTCGGTGCGTGGCGATGCCCGCTATGCCGGCCGCGTGTCGATCCAGCGTGGCGACGGGCTGCTGTCGCGCCTGTGTGGGCGTATCGCCGGCCTGCCGGCGGCGGTCACGGATGGCCCCGTGACGGTGGAATTCGTCAGCGGACCCGCGGGCGAGGTCTGGCTGCGCAACTTCGCCGGCGCGAAGATGCGCTCGCGCCTGTGGCAGAACGAGGGCGAACTGCGCGAGCGACTGGGGCCGCTGCAGTTCCGCTTCGCCCTGCACACCTGGGACGGCATGATCTTCTGGAACACCACCGGCCTGCGCCTGCTCGGCATCGTGCCGCTGCCCGCACGGCTGGTGGCGGACGTGCGTTGCCGCGAACGCGAACATGACGGCCGCTACGAGTTCCTGGTCGAGGCGCGGCTGCCGCTGCTGGGCCCGCTGATCCGCTACGAAGGCTGGCTGGAGCCGGCCTGAGCGCCTGGCTGGCGGCTTCTGCCGCGGGGCTCACGTCGCCGGCGCGCATGCGCTTGCGATAATGCCGAGCCATTCCCCCACACGGAGCCTCCGATGACCGCACAGACCCGCGCCGCCCTGGCCGAAGTCCCCGGCGTCGCCGCCGCGCGCGATGCTGCGACCCGCGATTTCGTCTTCAACCACACCATGCTGCGGGTCAAGGACCCGACCGCGTCGCTGGACTTCTACACCCGGGTGCTCGGCTTCACCCTGGCACGCAGGGTCGATTTCCCCGAGGCGAAGTTCTCGCTGTACTTCCTGGTGCTGGTGGACGACGACAGCGACATCCCCGACGGCGACGAACCGCGCCGCGAATGGCTGGCGCGCCAGCGCGGCGTGCTGGAACTCACCCACAACCACGGCACCGAATCCGAGCCGGGCGCGGTCTACCACGACGGCAACAGCGACCCGCGCGGCTTCGGCCACATCTGCGTCAGCGTGCCCGACATCCACACCGCCTGCGCGCGCTTCGAGAACCTGGGCGTGACCTTCCAGAAGCGCCTGAGCGACGGCACGATGAAATCGATCGCCTTCATCAAGGACCCGGACGGCTACTGGGTCGAGATCATCCAACCCAAGAAAATCTGACGTCTTCCGCCGCAGGCGGAAGACACCAACGCCCCTCGCCCGCACCGCGGGAGAGGGGAGGACCATCGGCGGACGCCGATGGTGGGGAGAGGGCAGCGTCCAGGCGCCGCAGGCGGAAGACGCCGACGCCCCTCGCCCGCACCGCGGGAGAGGGAGGATCATCGGCGGCTGCCGATGGTGGGGAGAGCGCAGAACGATCGGAATGCTTCCGCCGCGCGCGGGAGAGGCGTGGGGCAGGACAACGCCCGCGCAGCGTTCGCCCGTCGCCGCATCACCATGCCGATCTTCGCCGCCGCACGTCTGCGCTCGCCCGGCCGCAATGGCTACTCCTGCACCGCCCGTCGCGGCACCGCCGCCAGGGTGTCGAGGAAATCCCGCCGCCAGGCATGGATGTCGTAGTCGCGCAGCCGGGTGATCAACGACTGCCAGCGCTCGCGACGCTCTTCGACCGGCATCTGCGCGGCGCTGGCGATGGCATCGGCGACGCGGTCGCTGTCGAAGGGGTTGACCAGCAGCGCGCCATCGAGCTCGCGCGCGGCGCCGGCGAAGATCGACAGCACCAGCACGCCGGGATCGTCCGGGTCCTGCGCGGCGATGTATTCCTTGGCGACCAGGTTCATGCCGTCGCGCAGCGGGGTGACCAGGCCGATGCGCGCCAGCCGGTACAGTCCAGCGAGGGTCGCGTGCGGATAGGTGCGGTTGACGTAGCGCACCGGGGTCCAGTCGGGCGCGGCGTGCGCGCCGTTGAGGTGGCCGGCGAACTGCTCGAGTTCGCGGCGCAGCGCCCGGTAGCTGGCCACGCCGCCGCGCGAGACCGGCGCGATCTGCAGGTAGGTCAGCTTTCCGTGCATGTCGGGGTACTTTTCCAGGAAGCGCTCGTAGGCGCGAAAACGCTCCGGCAGCCCCTTGGAGTAGTCCAGGCGGTCCACGCCCAGGGTCAGCAGGCGGCCGTTGAGGCTGGCATGCGTGCGCTTGATCGAGGGAATGCGCAGCGCGTGCGCGGCCAGCGACTCCATCGCCGCTGTGTCGATGCCGATGGGAAAGGCGTCGGCGCGCACGTGGCGCCCGTCCTGGCCGCGCACGTCACCGCGGCCTTCCACCCGGCCGCCGCCGAACAGGCGCATGTAGTCCTGGAAGCGTTCCAGGTCGCGCTCGGTCTGGAAGCCGACCAGATCGTAGGCGGTCAGTGCGCCGAAGGTCTTTTCATGGTTCGGCAGGCCGGCCACGATGTCGGCCGACGGAAACGGCACATGCAGGAAGAAGCCGATGCGCGCGCGAACCCCGCGGCGGCGCAGTTCCAGGCCCAGGGGCAGCAACTGGTAGTCGTGGACCCAGACGATGTCGTCGTCGCGCAGGCGCTTGGCCAGCTTTTCGGCGAACAGCGCGTTGACGCCGCGGTAGGCGGCCTGGGTACCGGCGTTGTAGTCCACCAGGTCCAGGCGGAAGTGCAGCAGCGGCCACAGGGTGCGGTTGGAAAACCCGTTGTAGTAGCCCTCGTAGTCCTCGCGCGAGAGGTCCACGGTGATGTAGTCGATGCCGTCGTGGTGCAGTTCGTGGATCTCGCCCGAGTGTGCACGCGCGACCTTGCCGCTCCAGCCGAACCACAGCCCGCCGCTGTCGCGCAGCGCCGCGTCCAGGGCGACCGCAAGTCCGCCGTTCTGGTTGGAGCCGGGCAGCGCGACCCGGTTGGAAACGACGACCAGGCGGCTCATGCCGCGTCCTGCCAGGGGCGCGAGAGCCGCATCGCGGCGGTGATCAGGCCGACATGCGAGTAGGTCTGCGGGAAATTTCCCCAGGCCTCGCCATTGTCGAAGGCGAGGTCTTCCGACAGCAGGCCCAGGTGGTTGCGGCGCGCGAGCAGGGTCTCGAACAGCTGCCGCGCCTCGCGCTCGCGGCCGATCGAGGCCAGCGCGTCGATGTACCAGAAGGTGCAGATGGTGAAGCTGGTCTCGGGGTCGCCGAAATCGTCGGGGGTGATGTAGCGGAACAGGCCGTCGCCATGGCGCAGGGTGCGGCCGATGGCCTCGACCGTCGCAACGAAGCGCGGGTCCTGCGGGGTCACGAAGCCGAGGTCGGCGAGCAACAGCAGCGAGGCGTCGAGGCGGTCGCCGCCGAAGGCGTCGGCGAAATGCCCGAGTTCGGTGTTCCAGGCCTCGGCGAGGATGCGCGCGCGCATGCCTTCCGCGCGTCCGCGCCAGTGCGTCGCGCGATCGTCCAGGCCGAGTTGCGCCGCGATCTTGCCCAGGCGGTCGCAGGCGGCCCAGCACATCACCGCCGAATAGGTATGCACATGCGCCTTGCCGCGGAACTCCCACAGCCCCGCGTCGGGCTTGTCGTGCAGCCGCCAGGCCAGGTCGCCCAGCGGTTCGAGCTTGCGGAACGTGGCCGCGTCGCCGCGCTGTTCCAGGCGCTGGTCGAAGAACAGCTGGGTCGAGGCCAGCACCACGCTGCCGTAGGTGTCGTGCTGCTTCTGCACCCAGGCCAGGTTGCCGCGCCGCACCGGCCCCATGCCGCGGTAGCCGGCGAGGTCGGGCACGTCCTCCTCGGCCAGTTCGTGCGCGTAGGCGATACCGTAGACCGGCTGCATGTCGCCGTCCTCGCTGACCGCCAGGTTGAAGATGTAGCGGATGTACTGCTCCATCGTGCGCGTGGCGTTGAGCCGGTTGAGCGTGCGCACGACAAACGCCGCGTCGCGCAGCCAGCAGTAGCGGTAGTCCCAGTTGCGCGGAGTGTCGGCGGCCTCGGGGATCGAGGTGGTCATCGCCGCGATGATGCCGCCGCTCTCCTCGTACTGGCACAGCTTGAGCGTGATCGCGCTGCGGATCACCGCGTCCTGGAAATCCAGCGGGATCGACAGCGAGCGCACCCAGTCGCGCCAGTATTCGCGGGTGCGGTGCAGGGCGTCGCGGACAAAACTGTCGATGGGCTGGGTCAGGGTCTCGTCGGGGCCGAGGATGAAATGCAGGTCGTGGTCGAGCACGAACGACAGGCCCTCGCGCAGCGCGCGGATCGGCATGTCGGTGGTCGCGCGCATCGCCAGTTGCGGCAGCAGGAAACGGATGTGGTTGCTGCCCCAGGTGGTCTCGGGCACGCGTGCGCCCCAGTCGGCCAACGGGCGCAGCAGCACGCGGATGCGCGGGCTGCCCGACAGCCGGCGGATCCGCCGGACCAGCATCACCGGGTGGTAGAAACGGCCGTGCTGGCGCCAGCGGGGGGCGAAATCGATGATCTCCAGCGCGCCGCCGTTGCGGTCGTGCAGCACCGTGCGCAGGATCGCGGTGTTCTCCAGGTACTGCTGCTCGCTGCGGTCGAAATCGTCGAGCTCGATCGCCCAGTCGCCGTGGCCGTTGCGCGGCGACAGCAGCGCGCAGAACGCGGGGTCGCCGTCGAACGCCGGCAGGCACGACCACACCAGCCGCGCCTGCGCATCGAGCAGCGCACCGAACGCGCCATTGCCGACGAGGCCGAGATCGAGGCTGGGGGCGAGCGGCTGGGACATGCGGTTCAATCTCCGGGAGTCGAGGCGAGCCAGCGGCGGACCGCGGCAGGGTTGTGCAGGCCGAAATGCGCGGCGCTGCCGGCGCGCTCGCCGACCAGGATGCTCAGGCCACCGTGTGCGTTGACCGCGGCGAAGCCGTGCTCGTCGGTGAGGTCGTCGCCGGCAAATACCGGGCGACGGCCGGCGAAGGGGCGTTCGGCAAGGAAATCGAGGATCGCGCTGCCCTTGTCGGCATGGCGTGGACGCAGCTCCAGCACATGGTCGCCGGGCTGCAGCTGGTAACCGGGCAACTGCGGCAGGGCCTGCGCGGCGAATGCGCGCAGCGCAGGCTCGGCGGCGGGCGCGCCGCGCCAGTGCAGCGCCAGCGCCGCGCCCTTGTCCTCGACCAGCGCGCCGGGGTGCAGTGCGACCATGCCGCGCGCGGCGTCGCGGATTTCCGCCAGCGCGTGCGGCGCGGCCGCGCGTGCGACCATCCCGGCCGGCGTGCGTCGCTCCACCCCATGCAGGCCGGCGGCCAGGAATCGTTCCGGTGCGAACAGGGCATCCAGGGTCGTGATGGAGCGGCCACTGACCAGCGCCAGCGCACCATCGAGGCGCGTGCGCAGCGTGGCGAGCAGGGCGGGCAATCCGGGCGGGACCACGACTGCATCGGGTCGCGGCGCGAACTCCAGCAGGCAGCCGTCGACATCGAGGAACAGCGCCCAGTCGTCGGCCGGCGGCGGAGGGGGCGGGCGAGCATCGGCCCGGTCGGGCGCGTTGGCGGTGGCGGCGTCGGGATGCTGCATCGCAGCGTATCCTGTGGGCGGAAAACGTAAACCGGTGTGAATCCGTGCCGTCCGACCATCCCCCAGCGCAGGTTGATCCAGCGGTCCCGGACGTTGTCGTCTTCGACGGCGTGTGTGTGCTGTGCAGCGGCTGGGTGCACTTCCTGCTGCGCCACGACCAGCGCGGCCGCTATCGCTTCGCGGCGATGCAGACGCCCGCCGGACGCGCGTTGCTGCAGGCCCATGGGCTGGATCCGGACGACCCGCTGTCGCTGCTGCTGGTGCAGGGCGACCACGCCCGCCGCGACAGCGACGCCGTGATCGCGGTGTTGACCGGACTCGGTGGCCCCTGGCGCCTGGCGGGCGCATTGCGGCTGCTGCCGCGCCCGCTGCGCGACGTGGGCTACCGCTGGCTGGCGCGCAACCGCTACCGCTGGTTCGGTCGCCGCGAGGCCTGCCTGCTGCCGCCAGACCATGTCCGTGACCGGTTCCTGTGACGCGAACGCCGCAGCAAGAACGCATTGCTGGCCCCGGGCGGCGGACACGGCGGCGGGCCGGCCGGATGGGGGCGAGCGGGTTCGCCGCGGGCGGCCGCGATCGTGGCGGATTGGCGGAGGCTTCCCATCGTGTGGGCCTTCTGCCGTTGTGCGGACTTGAATCACGCCTTCACCACCGCAATCTGAATAGCATCTCCGGTCAGGGGCCGGACACTTCGATTCAATTGATCTGAGGGTTTCCCATGCGGATGGACAAGCTCACCTCGCGTTTCCAGCAGGCGCTGGCGGACGCGCAGTCGCTGGCCGTGGGCCGCGACAACAACATGATCGAGCCGGCGCACCTGCTGCTGGCCCTGATCGACCAGCAGGGCGGCGGTACGCGGCCATTGCTGACCCAGGCCGGGGTCAACGTGCCGGCGCTGCGCGACCGTCTGGTCGAGGCGCTGGACAAGCTGCCCAAGGTCTCGGGCCAGGCCGGCAGCATCTCGGTCGGCAACGACCTTGGCCGGCTGCTCAACGTCACCGACAAGCTGGCGCAGCAGAAGGGCGATGCGTTCATCGCCTCGGAACTGTTCCTGCTGGCCGCGGTCGACGACAACGGCGATGCCGGCCGGGCGCTGAAGGCCGCCGGCGCGGACAAGGCCCGCCTGGAGGCGGCGATCGACAAGGTACGTGGAGGCGAGAAGGTGCAGGACGAGAACGCGGAAGACGCCCGCCAGGCGCTGGAGAAGTACACCATCGACCTCACCGCGCGCGCGGAGAGCGGCAAGCTGGACCCGGTGATCGGCCGTGACGAGGAGATCCGCCGCACCATCCAGGTGCTGCAGCGCCGGACCAAGAACAACCCGGTGCTGATCGGCGAACCCGGCGTGGGCAAGACCGCGATCGTCGAGGGCCTGGCCCAGCGCATCGTCAACGGCGAAGTGCCCGAAGGCCTGCGCGGCAAGCGCGTGCTGTCGCTGGACATGGGCGCGCTGATCGCCGGCGCCAAGTTCCGCGGCGAGTTCGAAGAGCGGCTGAAGGCGGTGCTCAACGACCTGTCGAA
>JAFAFY010000287.1 GCA_023423235.1 Pseudomonadota bacterium | reverse complement strand
CGCCGCAGTCTGGGATTGGCCGCATGGCGCCCCCAGATGCCAGGCATGGATCTTTTCTCCGCGACCTGCCAGCAACTCATCCACGACGCCGAGGGCGGCATCCGCTACTGGCCGGGTGTCGTGGATGCGGCGACGGCCGATGCCTGGTTCCGGGTGCTGCGCGAGGCGGTGCAGTGGGAGGCGCAGCGGCGGGCGATGTACGACCGCGAGGTCGCGGTGCCGCGATTGCTGGCATCGTTCCGGCTGGATGCGCTGCCGCCAGAATTGCCGCTGGCGGAGATCCGTGACGCGGTGTGCGGGGTTGTGCCGGCGGCCTACAACGCGGCGGGGCTGAACCTGTACCGCGACGGACGCGACAGCGTGGCGATGCATCACGACAAGCTGCGTACGCTGGTGCCGGGCGCGCCGATCGCGCTGCTGTCGCTGGGCGCGCCGCGGCGCATGAACATCCGCGCCAGAAACGGTGGCAAGGCGCTGTCGGTCGAACTGGCCCCGGGCAGCGTGCTGGCGATGAGCCACGCCTCGCAGTCGAGCCACGAGCACGGCATTCCCAAGACGACGCGGCCGGTGGGCGAGCGTATCAGCGTGGTGTTGCGGGCAAGGCCGGCGACGCGGATGGACGCCGGCCTGTACGGCACGCATTGGCAGGGGCCGCTGGATTGACGCGGCGCGTCTATTCGCCGGGCACCAGTCGCAAGGCGTAGCGGCCGGGGCCGGGTAGGAACGGCGAGGCGCGGCCTTGTACCCAGTCCGCGTGGCCGGCGCCCCAGAACGGCGACAGCGGATGTCCGCTCTGGCCGCCGGGCATGTGGGTGATGCCGTCGGCCTCGTGGCCGGGCGCCACCACCATGCGCTGGGAGGCGCCGAAATCCGGGCCCTGCACGCGCGGCAGCATGCCGTCGCCCGGCAGCGGGTCGGCCGGCATGCACAGCGCACGCCTGCCGATCAGGGGAATGGCGCCGGCCAGCGGGTGGCAGATCGCCGCGGTATTGCGCTCGCCCCAGCTGCGTTCGGCCAGCGGGCCCCGCGCGCCGAGGTCGCCCTGGACCTCGCGCGCGGCATCTTCGAGCAGCGCCAGCCAGCCATCGGCGGCTGGTGTGCAGAGATCCCCATCGACTTGCGCGCAGGCGAACCGCCGCGGCAGCAGGTGGTCGGGGCGCTGCTGCAGCAGCGGCCAGGCGACGCCTTCGAAATTGGCCAGCTCGGGCAGGGTGAAATCATCGCCAAGCGTTGACGCTGCGGGCGCGGCCAGGCCGTCGATCAGGCGTGCGTGCACGGCCAGCCGCCAGGCGCGGACCAGGCGATAGCTGACGGAGTCGACGCTGGCGTGGCCCTGCCACTGCGCCGACGCCGCGGCCAGTGCCTGCAGCGATGGCGCACTGTCGGCATTGGCCTGCGCGGCCTGGTCGCGGAGCAGGTCCCACCAGCGCGTCATCAGCACGGCGCGGTCGTCGAGCTGGATGTCGAGCAGGTCCTGCTCGCGGAAACGCTCGCGCGCGAACAGGGCGTTGCGGATCTGCTGCGCGCGTGCGCCCAGCGTGGCGCCGCCGTCGCCGATGCGCGCGAACTCGGCGCCATCGACGACCCGGCTGTTGGCGGTCCACAGCCTGTCGGCCGTGGGCGAGCGCAACAGCGGCGCGCGGTTGGTGGCGATGGACCAGGGCGCGCAGGCGGGCTCGGCGCCATCGTGCGCGGTTTCCGCGGCTGCGGAAGGTGGCCGCGAGACGAGGCGACCATCGCAGCCATCGCCGCGCACAGGCAGCGGGCCGAGCAGGCGCCAGGCGATCTGGCCACGGCGGTCGCCGATGACCAGGTTCTGGGTGGGAATTGCGGTGTGCGCGGCGATCGCCAGCGCATCGTCCAGGTCGCGGGCGTGGGCCATGTCGGCCAGGCCGAAGTTCAGCGCGCCGGGCAGGTGCGCGGTCCAGCGCAATGCGAGCGCGCTGCCATCGGGGGCGTCGTGCAGCAATGGTCCCCACGCGCTCTCGCGGATTTCCAGCATCTCCGGATTGCCGCCGGCGACGTCGATGCGTTCGATGTGGCGCACCACTGGCGTGCAGTCGTCGCCGGAATCCGCCGCATCCGTGCAGGGATGCAGGCGCTGCCAGTCTAGGTAGTCGCCGTAGCTGTTGGTGAAGCCCCAGGCGACATGGGTATTGCTGCCGACGATCACCGCCGGCAGGCCGGGCAGGGTGAACCCGGTGACGTCGACGCGCCCGCCCGGCGCACGCGCATCGGCGTAGCGCAGCCGTGCGCGGAACCAGATGTTGGGCGCACGCAGGCCCAGGTGCATGTCGTCGGCGACGATGGCACGGCCATCTCCGGTTAGCCGACCCGACACCGCGAAGTTGTTGCTGCCCCGCCCAAGATCGGTCGCCGCAGGCGACCCGCCGATGCCTCTCTCCCGCCCGGCGGGAGAGCGGGGGGCCGTTTGCAAGGCCAACGGTGGAGAGAGGGCAGTCTCCCAGACCACAGTCGACCCGCCGACGCCTCTCTCCCGTGCGGCGGGAGAGAGGGGGACCGTTTGCAGGGCAAACGGTGGTGAGAGGGCCGCAGTCCCGGTCGCGGGCGCTGCCGTGGCAAGCGCAGTTGCCCCAATGCCCGCGCGCATTGCAGCCGTTGTTTCCGCCGCCGCATCGGCGCCACCCGGCAACCGCCGCAGATCCACCACATCCACATCCGGCAACACCGCATCGCCGCGCGCCGCGCCGAACAGCGGCGCGTCCCAGCTGCTGCCATCGTGGGTCAGCAGTGCGAACAGCGGTGGTGGCAGCGCCGCCTGCAGGCGATGCAGCGCCAGCTCGCGCGCGTTGCCGGCGTCCTGCAGGTCGAAATACAGCGCATAGCCGGTCAGCGCGGAATCCTCCACTGTCCACGGCTGCGGTTGCTGGCGCAGCAGCAGGTAGGGCCAGGGCCGGATGCGCAGCGCCTCGCGCCCGGCATTGACGCCCGCGGTATAGGCCTGCAACTGCGCCAGGCGTCCGCCGGCGACAGCGGCCAGGTTGTTCTCCACGCGCGCGCGCATGCGGTGCTTGCGCTGCCTGCGGTCGGTCTCCAGCGCACGTTCGCCGAACAGGGCCGATAGTTCTCCTGCCGACACGCGCCGCATCAGATCCATCTCGAAATAGCGCTCCTGCGCGTGCACGTAACCGAGCGCGCGCATCGCATCGGTCTCGTTGTCGGCGTCGATGGTGACGATGCCCAGCGCATCGCGCGTCACCGTCACCGGCGCGGAGAGGCCGGGCAGCGCCAGCGTGCCGTGGAGTTGCGGCAGGCTGCCGCGCAGCAGCCACCACGCGGCCAGTGCCAGCAGCAGCACGAGCACGGCGACAGCGGCCAGCAGCCGCCAGATCCATTTGCGCATCGACAGGTCCCCACCCGCGGCGATTGCCGGGTCGCCGCCGATTATTCCACTTCGGGATTGCAATCGCCGCCGTGGCGTCCGGGTCAGCCGTGCGCGTGTTCGGCCAGTCCCGAGACCACGCCCAGCGAGGGATCGCCCCGCACCACCCGCGCTTCGGGAAACCGGGCGCGCGCCGCTGCCTGCACGTACGGTGCGCCGGACATGCCGCCGGTCAGGAACAGGCTGTCGGGCGGGCGCGCCAGGTCGGCGCCGACCTCGTCGAGCAACGCGCCAAGATGGTCGAGGAAGCGCGCGCTGGCGACCTCCAGGTCCGCGCGCGTGGCCGCGACCTGCAGCCCCGGTTCGATGTAGTCGAGCGCGTGCGCAGCGTCGTCGTGCGCGCTCAGGCGCACCTTCATCGCCTCGACGCCGCGATACAGCCGCGTGGTGCCGCCATCGCGCTGCAACGCCTGCAGGCGACTGCCGTACGGGTCCTCGACATCGCGGAAGTCGCGCTGGTGGAACTCGCGCTGGCGCGGCATGTCCTGCACGGTCGCAGCCTCGACGAAGTGATGCACCGGGATGCGGGTGACGCCCTTGCCGAACAGCGGCATGACCTGCGCCAGGCTCAGCGCCAGGTCGACATCGGTGCCGCCGTTGGGCATGCCCCAGGCGCGGTGCACGCGCGGTGCGGCCTCGCCGCCGATCTCCGCCAACGCGATGTCGCTGGTGCCGCCGCCGATGTCGACCACCAGCGTGGTGTGCCGCTGCCGACTGAGGGCGTGATGGTGCAGCGCGGCCGCGGCGGGTTCCTCGAGGAAGTCGATCGCGTCGAAGCCGGCGATGCCGGCCGCCTCGCGCAGGATCGACAGCGCCTGCGCGCCGCCGGCGTCGCCCATCGAGCTGCGGAAGCGCACCGGACGGCCCAGCGTCGCCTCGCGCACCGGCGTGCCGAGCTGCTGGCTGGCGCTCAGGCGGATGTGTTCGAGGATGTGTGCGGCGATGCCGGTGATGGTCTGGCGTGCGCGCGGATGCAGGTTGAAGCCGAGCATGGATTTCGGCGACTGCACCAGGTTGCCGGTGCCTTCCTCGAGGTAGCGCTCGATCGCCTCCTCGCCGAACACCGCGTCCTGCAGGTCGGCAGCCGATGCCTCGGCATTGCGCATCTGCTGCTCCAGCCACTGGCGGCGGACGATACGCACCGCATCGGCATGCAGCTGGGCCTGGGTGCGCGGCGCAACGCCCTCGCGGGACTGCTCGGATTTCATCGCCCGCACGATCTCGGCCACTTCGCCTTCCATCGCCGGGGTCAGCGCGAAGTCGGCCGGGTCGGGCAGGGTGGTGGGAAAGAACACCGCCGTGCGGAACTGCGACTGCCCGCCGAAGCGGATGTGCTCGATGCGCCCGCCGATGCGCGCGGCCGCGGCGGAATAGCTGGTGCCGAAGTCGATGCCGATTTTCATGGGTGGCAGGGGCGCAGTGGCTGGAAGCCGGGGGCTGGGGAGTCTACGCGCCAGCGGCGCTGGCTGCCTGCCGTCCAGCCGTTGCGACTGTCGCGATGGCCGGTGGCCCCGCGCGGAGGTGGCCTTCGGGCTTGCGTGAGAATGCAAAAGTCTTGCATTCGCATCCGATCATGGTCCCGGCCGAATCGGCATACTGCGCGCATTCCACGCTGCCGCGAGTGCACCCATGAAAGGCCATCCCGAAGTCGTCGACTACCTGAAGGCCTTGCTGCGCGGCGAGCTGGCCGCGCGTGACCAGTACTTCCTGCATTCGCGCCGCTACGAGGATCTGGGCCTGCAGGTACTGTACGCACGCATCAACCACGAGATGGAAGAGGAAACCCAGCACGCCGACGCGCTGCTGCGCCGCATCCTCTTTCTCGAAGGTGACCCGGACATGCGCCCGGATGCGTTCGAGCCGGGCAAGACCGTCGAGGAGATGCTGCAGAAGGACCTGGACCTGGAATACAAGGTTCGCGCGAATCTCGCCGAGGGTATCGCGCTGTGCGAGAAGCATGGCGATTTCGTCAGCCGCGAGGTGCTGGTGACCCAGCTTGCCGACACCGAGGAAGACCACACCTACTGGCTGGAGAAGCAGCTGCGCCTGATCCGCATGGTCGGGCTGCAGAATTACCAGCAAAGCCGCATGGGCGACGGCGAGGGCACCAACGCCGGCGTGGGCTGAGCGCCCGGCTGGCTTGCCCTCGCACTGCAACCCCGCGCCCGCGGGCGGGAGAGGGCCCCAGGCAGAATCAGCGCGATCCGTGTTTCCTGATCCGACACCGATCGGATGGGCTGTATCCGGAATGCAGCGATCCCCGATTCGGGGCCTGTCCCGCCCGCGGCAGCGCGGTTGGGGTGCGGGCGTTACACGCGGCAGCGAAGGCAACCCGTCACGTCAGCTTCGCCGCGCCACCCGGTACACATGGGTCGACAGCGCGGTCACGCCGCTGGCGACGAAGCCGGGCTCGCTGTCGAGGATGT
>JAFAFY010000260.1 GCA_023423235.1 Pseudomonadota bacterium | reverse complement strand
CCGAACCACTGGGCGCGCTGATCGGCTACGCCCTGCTGCGGCCGTTCCTGTCGGAACCGGTGTTCGGCGTGGTGTTCGGCCTGATCGCCGGCGTGATGGTGTTCCTGGCCCTCGACGAACTGCTGCCGGCCGCCAAGCGCTACGCCAAGGGTCACGAGACCGTCTACGGACTGGTCAGCGGCATGGCGGTGCTGGCGATCAGCCTGGTGCTGTTCAAGTGGTGATGCGGCTCTCCCATGCGCAACGAGGGATGCGTCCATGTGGATCGACACAAGAAAAACGGCCCGCTTGCGCGGGCCGTCTGCGTTGACAACTGCGGATTTGCGGAAAGACCGGATCGGAAGTACCGATCAGGCGCAGCGCGGATGGATCAGGCGGCCAGCAGTGCCTTCATCTTCTTCATCGCGTTGGCCTCGACCTGGCGGATGCGCTCGGCGGACACGCCATACTCGTCGGCCAGTTCCTGCAGCGTCACCTTGTTCTCGTCGTCGAGCCAGCGGCGACGGATGATGTCGCGCGAGCGGGCATCGAGCGACGCCATGCCCTCGCGCAGCAGTTCCAGCTGGTTGTCCTGGCTGTCGCTGCGCTCGTAGGCCTGCGCCGGGTCCTCGTCCTGGGCGACCAGGTAGGCGACCGGGGCCGGCGGGGCGTTGTCCTCGTCCTCGCCCGCGGGCGCGTCGAAGCCGATGTCGCGGCCGGACAGGCGCGATTCCATCTCCAGCACCTCGCGCTCGGACACGTTGAGGTCGGCCGCGACCGCCTTGACCTCGGCGGCGTTGAGCCAGCCCAGGCGGGTCTTGGACTTGCGCAGGTTGAAGAACAGCTTGCGCTGGGCTTTGGTCGTGGCGACCTTGACGATGCGCCAGTTCTTGAGGATGAACTCGTGCATCTCGGCGCGGATCCAGTGCACCGCGAAGCTGACCAGGCGCACACCGACGTCCGGATCGAAGCGCTTCACCGCCTTCATCAGGCCGATGTTGCCCTCCTGCACCAGGTCGCCCAGCGGCAGGCCGTAACCGTTGTAGCCGCGCGCGACATGCACCACGAAGCGCAGGTGCGAATGCACCAGCTCGCGGGCGGCGTCGAGGTCTTCCCCGTCGCGGAAGCGCTTGGCGAGTTCCTGTTCGTCCTCGGCCGAGAGCACCGGAATCTGGTGCACGGCGGAGACATAGGCCTCCAGGGAGCCGAGCGGGTTGAGGGTCGGCAGGCTGTTGGCAACCAAAGCGTGGGTCATCGTTTGCGTGCTCATGTGAGGGATGTTAGCAGTCGAGGTATCAGACTGCTAAGGGGCGGAAAAGTTCCCGGATCGTTCCACCTCCGTGACAACGGAGGCGGCAAGAGATGGAATGCGTCGCAAATCCCCCCAATCCAACCAGCATCACAGCCCCTGCAGGTCCAGGTCCCGGCACCGGATCCAGTCGACGGGACTGCGGCTCCGGGCGGGTTCAGTAATGAGGATGAACCACCGGCTGCGAACTGCGGATGAAAGCCGGGTTGCAGGCTGGCGCGTGTTCAGCTCCAGTGGGTCGCCGCCCGGATCACCGCCGTCGCGGCCTCCAGTCCGGGCGACGACGGCACCACCATGCGGGCGCGCCGGTCCAGGGTGCAGTCCAGGCCGAGCAACAGCAGCGTGGCACGCGCCTGCTGCAGGCTGGTGACAGTGTCTGCCGCCAGCAGCCCGGCCTCGCCCGCGGCCGCCAGCAGGCCTGCCGTCGACCGCGGCTGCCGCAGCGGCGGATGGCGCGCGGCCTCGCGCAGTACCAGCTCCTGCAACAGGAACTCCAGGTCGACCAGCCCGCCCTCGCCCTGCTTGAGGTCGAGCAGCGCCGCGGTGCTGCGGTCGAGCTCGGCGCGCATGCGCCTGCGCATCGCCACGATATCGGCGTGCAGTTGGTCAGGGTCGCGGGGCGCGCACAGGATCTCGCTGCGGACGCGGGCGAAGTCGTCGGCCATCGAGGCCTCGCCGGCCACAAAACGCGCGCGCACCAGTGCCTGGTGTTCCCAGGTCCAGGCGCGGTTGCGCTGGTAATCGGTATAGCTGGCCAGCGACGACACCAGCATGCCCTTGCCGCCGTCCGGCCGCAGGCGCACATCGACGTCGTACAGGCGCCCGCCGCCGGTGGTCGAGCCCAGGAGCGAGACCACCTTCTGCGCCAGCCGCGCGGCCCAGCGCTGGGCATCGAGCGGCCGCTTGCCCTCGGACTGGGCATCGGCCGGGGCGTCGTAGAGGAATACCAGGTCGAGGTCGGAGCCGAAGCCGAGTTCTTCGCCGCCCAGGCTGCCGTAGCCGATGACCGCGAACCGCGCGCCGGGCAGCGCCCCGTGCGCGGCCGCCATCTCGCGCAGCACCAGGGTCAGCACAACGTCGACGACGGCATCGGCCAGCCAAGCGAGCTGGCGCGTGGCCTCGTCGCCGCGGATGCGCCGGTCCAGCGTGGCCAGGGCGACGCGGAAGCTGAGCTGCTGGCGGGTCTCGTTGAGCGCGAGCAGCGCGGCTTCCAGATCCGGCTGCTGCAGCGCGCGCGCGCAGGCGGCGATGATCTGTTGCTGCCGTGGCAGCGGACCCTCGACGCGCGCATCGAGCAGTTCGTCGAGCAGCAGCGGATGCGCGGCCAGCCGTTCGGCGAGGAAGGCGCTGCGCGTGACCACGTCGACCAGCCGCGCCAGCGCCGCCGGCTGTTCGTCGAGCAGGGCCAGATAGCTCGCGCGCCGCAGGATGTTGTGCAGCAGCGCGAGCAGCCGGCGGATCGCCTGCAGCGGGCGGTCGGCGGGCGCGGAGGCCTGCAGCAGCACCGGCATCAGCCGGTCGAGCCGGGCGCGGGCGCCGTCGGACAGCTCCTGCACGCTGGGCGAGCGGGCGAAATCGCGCAGCGCCGCGTCGACGTCGCCGGCATCGCGGAAACCGGCCGCCTCCAGCGCGGCAGGCGCGCCATGCGCCGGCAGCGCGCGCCAGTAGCCGGCGAGATCGCTGTCGACCTGCGGCGCGCGGGCGCGCTGGGCCAGCAGGGCATCGAACTCGACCGACACGATGTCGCGCTGCGCACGCAGCGCATCGGCCAGCGCGTCCCAGTCGTCGTAGCCGAGACCGGCGGCGATCCGCAGCCGGTCCAGCGGCGCCTGCGGCAGCACATGGGTCTGGGCGTCGCGCAGCATCTGCAGGCGGTTCTCCAGCCGGCGCAGGAAGCGGTAGGCCGCCGTCAGCCGCGCCAGGGTGTCGGCCGGCAGCTGCCCGGCGACGTGCAGCGCGTTGAGCGCCGGCAGCAGGCGGCGCTCGCGCAGCGCCGGCTCGCGCCCCCCGCGGATCAGCTGCAGCGCCTGGGCGAGGAACTCGATCTCGCGGATCCCGCCGCGTCCGCGCTTGATGTCGTCGGCCAGTTCCTTGCGCGCGACCTCGGCGGCGATCATCGCCTTCATCTGCCGCAGGCCATCGAGCGCGCCGAAATCGATGTAGCGCCGGTAGACGAACGGCCGCAGCGTCGCCAGGAAACGTTCGCCCGCGGCGATGTCGCCGGCCACCGGCCGCGCCTTCTGCCAGGCGTAGCGTTCCCAGTCGCGGCCCTCGCGCTGGAAGTACAGCTCCAGCGCGGAAAACCCCAGCGCCAGGCGTCCCGCGCTGCCGAACGGCCGCAGGCGCAGGTCGACGCGATGGCTGAAGCCGTCGGCGGTGGTTTCGTCGAGCAGTTTGGCCAGTTGCTGGCCCAGGCGGGTGAAGTAGTCCTCGGCGGCCAGCACGCGCGCACCATCGCTCTCGCCGTCGGATTCGAAGGCATAGACCAGGTCGATGTCGGAACTGAAGTTGAGCTCGCCGCCGCCCAGCTTGCCCAGCCCGAACACCACCAGGCGCACCGCGTTGCCATTGGCGTCGCGGACCACGCCGTGGCGCCGGGCGAACTCGCCCTCCTGCGCGTCGAGCGCCAGTTGCAGGCAGGTCTCGGCCAGCGCTGT
>JAFAFY010000238.1 GCA_023423235.1 Pseudomonadota bacterium | reverse complement strand
GTCCTGTACCTGCTTGCTCATCTGTTTGATCCTTGCTTGATCTCCTTCCCCCGCATCGCGGGGGAAGGTGCCCGAAGGGCGGATGGGGGCAACCCCGCTGGATCCCTCCCGAAGCCGGGAACGACCCCGCGCGGCCTCAGTTCCTCAGCGGCTTGCCGGTCTTGAGCATGTGCGCGATGCGGGCCTGGGTCCGGACCTGCTGGGCCAGTTCGACGAAGTGCTTGCGCTCCAGCCGCAGCAGCCAGTCCTCGTCGACGATCGCGCCGCGGTCCACCTCGCCGCCGCACAGCACGGTGGCGATGCGGGTCGCGATCTCGTTGTCGTACTCGCTGATGAAGCGGCCCTCGAGCATGTTGACCAGCAGCATGCGGAAGGTCGCGATGCCGACATCGCCGGCAACCCGGATCCGGCGCGCGGGCAGGGGCGGGCGGTAGCCGCTCTCGGCCAGCGCCGCCGCCTGCTGGCGGGCGACATGCAGCAGCTCGAAGGCGTTGAAGGTGACCAGGTCGTTGCCGCGCAGCAGGCCCAGTTCCTTGGCCTCGACGGCCGAGGCCGAGACCTTGGCCATCGCCACCGTCTCGAAGGTCTTCTTCAGTTCGGCGAAGACATCGCCATTGGGACCCGCGGCGATCGACGCGCGTACCGCCAGTTCCTTGAGGCCGCCGCCGGCCGGCAGCAAGCCCACGCCTGCCTCGACCAGGCCGATGTAGCTTTCCAGATGCGCCACCGTGCGGGCGCTGTGCATCTGGAACTCGCAGCCGCCGCCCAGGGCCAGACCACGCACCGCCGCGACCACCGGCACCAGCGAGTACTTGATGCGCTGGCTGGTGGCCTGGAAGTTGGCGACCATCGCCTCGAACGCGTCGAGCTTGCCGGCCTGCAGCAGGCCCAGCGCGCCGGCGAGATCCGCGCCGGCCGAGAATGGTTCCTTGTGCTGCCACAGCACCACGCCGCGGAAGTCGCGCTCGGCGATGCCGATCGCCTCCTGGATGCCCTCGAGCACCTGGTCGGACACGGTGTTCATCTTGGTCTTGAAGCTGACCACCGCGATGCCGTCGCCGTCATGCCACATCCGCACGCCGTCGTTCTCGAACACCGTCTCGCCCTGGTCGAAACGCTCGCCCAGCAGCGGGTCCGGGAAGCGCTGGCGCGCGTATACGGGCAGGGTGGAGCGGGGCACCAGCGCGTTCCTGGTCGGGCTGTAGCTGCCGGCCGGCGCGTGCACGCCATCGCGGCCGTCGAGCACCCAGGCCGGAAGCGGCGCATCGCTCATCGCCTTGCCGGCGGCGATGTCGTCGGCGATCCACTGCGCAACCTGGCGCCAGCCCGCCGCCTGCCAGGTCTCGAACGGTCCCAGCGACCAGCCGTAACCCCAGCGGATGGCCAGATCGACATCGCGCGCGGTCTCGGCAATCTCGCCCAGGTGGTAGGCGCTGTAATGGAAGAGGTCGCGGAACACCGCCCACAGGAACTTTGCCTGCGGGTGCTCGCTTGCGCGCAGCCTGGCGAACTTTTCGGCGGGGTCCTTGGTCTTGAGGATCTCGACCACCTCGTCCGCCGCCTTGCGGTCGGCCGGGCGGTAGTCCTGCTTCTCCACGTCCAGCACCAGGATGTCCTTGCCCTGCTTGCGGAAGATGCCGGCGCCGGCCTTCTGGCCCAGCGCGCCCTTCCCGACCAGCGCCGTCAGCCAGGCCGGCGACTTGAAGTAGCGGTGCCACGGGTCGTCGGGCAGGGTGTCGGCCATGGTCTTGATGACGTGGGCCATGGTGTCCAGGCCGACCACGTCGGAGGTGCGGTAGGTCGCCGATTTCGGCCGGCCGATCAGCGGGCCGGTGATCGCATCGACCTCGTCGAAGCCAAGTCCGGCCTCGGCGGTGTGATGCGCGGTGGCGAGGATCGAGAACACGCCGATGCGGTTGCCGATGAAGTTCGGGGTGTCCTTGGCATACACCACGCCCTTGCCGACGTTGGTGGTGAGGAAGGTTTCCAGCCCTTCGAGCACCGCGCGGTCGGTGGTACGCGCCGGGATCAACTCGGCCAGGTGCATGTAGCGTGGCGGGTTGAAGAAGTGCACGCCGCAGAAGCGGTGGCGGAGTTCTTCGGGAAGAACGTCGGCCAGCGCGTTGATGCCCAGGCCCGAGGTGTTGCTGGCCAGCACCGCGTGCCCGGCCACGTGCGGGGCGATCTTGCGGTAGAGGTCCTGCTTCCAGTCCATGCGCTCGGCGATCGCCTCGATGATCAGGTCGCAATCCTGCAACTGCGCCAGACCGCTGCTGTCGTCGGGCGTGCCGTAGTTGGACGGCACGATGGCCTCGGCCAAGGCCTTGCTGGCCAGCGGGGCCGGGCTCAGCTTGCCCAGGTTGGCGATGGCCTTGAGTACGATGCCGTCGGCCGGCCCGTCCTTGGCGGCCAGGTCGAACAGCACCGTGTCGATGCCGGCATTGGTCAGGTGCGCGGCGATCTGCGCACCCATGACCCCGGCCCCTAGGACCGCGGCACGCCGTACAAGCAGTTTCTCAGACATTTGCTCCATCCCTTTGTTTCACAATGGAACCGGGCCGCGTGGCCCGGCTGGTGGTCAGGCCCGGAAGCCGGCCGCCGCGAAGCGGATCAGCTCGTTGGCGATGCGGGTCCGGTGGTCGCGCTCGGTAGTGCCGGCCGGGCGCTTGATCAGGCCGAAATCGGCCATCGCGTAGGTCAACGCGCCGGCCAGGAAGTCCAGTCGGCCGTAGAGTTCAGCCTTGCCCAGCGCGGGCAGGCAGGCGCCCAGCGCCGCGGCGAATTCGCGCGGCACGTGGCCGTACTGCTCGGACAGGAACTTGCGCAGGGCGTCGTTCTTCTCGACGTAGGCGCGGGCGATCACCCGCACAAACGCGCCACTGCCGTGGCGACCGGTCGCCATGTCGAGCGCGGGTTCGACGAAGGCGGCGATGATCGGCTCGATCTCGCCTGGATGCGCAGCCAACGCCTTGTGCAGCTGCGCCAGGCGCTGGGCACTCATCTGGTCCATGCGCCGGCGGAACACCTCGTTGACCAGGTTTTCCTTGCTGCCGAAATGGTAGTTGACCGCGGCGATGTTGACGTCGGCGCGGCTGGTGACCTGGCGCAGCGAAGTGCCGGCGAAGCCGTGGGCGGCGAACAGTTCCTCAGCGGCGCCGAGGATCTTGTCCTTGGTGGAGAACTGTCCGTTGGGCATGTCTGGCACCTGCAGGCTCCGGCGGAATCAAACGGATGCTCGAACCAGATCGGCCACACACGGCCCGATCTGAATCAAACGCTTGTTTGATGGTATGCCGGGGCCGGCTGACGCGTCAATGACTCCGCAGGTGCCCGCAATGCGGCAAGTTGCGCCGGATACGTTAGAATTGCCGCAGCCATGTCGGCTAAACCCGCGTCCTGTCGCGGGTTTTTCCATGTTAACCTCGGCCGTTCCGGAGCGGGCGGCCGTTCAATGTCCGGAGAATCCCAGATGGCGCTCGAGCGCACCCTGTCCATCATCAAGCCCGATGCCGTTGCCAAGAACGTCATCGGCGAGATCTACACCCGTTTCGAGAAGGCGGGGCTGAAGATCGTGGCCGCCAAGTACAAGCAGCTCAGCCGCGAGGACGCCGAAGGCTTCTACGCGATCCACCGCGAGCGCCCGTTCTTCAATGCGCTGGTCGAGTTCATGACCTCCGGCCCGGTGATGATCTAGGCGCTGGAAGGCGAGAACGCGGTTGCGCTGCACCGTGAGCTGCTGGGCGCGACCAACCCCAAGGATGCCGCGCCGGGCACGATCCGTGCCGACTTCGCCGAATCGATCGACGCCAACGCCGCCCACGGCTCGGACTCGGTCGATAACGCCAAGACCGAGATCGCCTATTTCTTCCAGGACGACGAAGTCGTCTCCCGCTGAGTGATGCCATCGTGACCGAGGTCGCCATCGACGCCCGCGTCGACAAGCAGAATCTGCTCGACCTCGACCGCGAGGGGCTGGAGCGCTTTTTCGCCGAGACCCTCGGCGAAAAGCGCTTCCGCGCCCATCAGGTGATGAAGTGGATCCACCACCGCCACGTCACCGATTTCGACGAGATGACCGACCTGGGCAAGGCACTGCGCGCCAAGCTGCAGCAGCACGCCGAAGTGCGTGTGCCGCAGATCCAGTTCGAGAAGCCTTCCAGCGACGGCACCCACAAGTGGCTGCTGGCGATGGACGGCAGCAATGCGGTGGAGACCGTCTACATTCCCGACAAGGGCCGCGGCACCCTGTGCGTGTCCTCGCAGGTGGGCTGCGCGCTCAACTGCACGTTCTGCTCGACCGCGACTCAGGGCTTCAACCGCAACCTGTCGACGGCCGAGATCATCGGCCAGGTCTGGGTGGCCGCCAAGCACCTGGGCAATGTCCCGCACAAGCAGCGCCGCCTGACCAACGTGGTGATGATGGGCATGGGCGAGCCGCTGATGAATTTCGACAACGTCGTGCGCGCGATGAGCATCATGCGCGACGACCTGGGCTATGGCCTGGCCAACAAGCGCGTCACACTGTCCACGTCCGGCCTGGTGCCGCAGATCGACCAGTTGGGCGAGGTCAGCGACGTCTCGCTGGCGGTGTCGCTGCATGCCCCCAACGACGCGCTGCGCACCCAGCTGGTGCCGCTGAATAAGAAGTACCCCATCGCCGAACTGATGGAGGCCTGCGTGCGCTATGCCCAGCGCAAGCGCGGCGAGTCGGTGACCTTCGAATACACCCTGATGAAGGACGTCAACGACCAGCCGCAGCACGCGCGCGAGCTGGTTCGGCTGATGCGCGAGTTCGACAACCGCCTGCAGATGAAGGACGCGGCGAAGGTCAACCTGATCCCGTTCAATCCCTTTCCCGGCACCCGTTATGCGCGCCCCGACGACGCCGCGATCCGGCGCTTCCAGAAGCTGCTCAACGAATCGGGCCGCATCGCCCCGGTCCGTCGCACCCGCGGCGACGATATCGATGCCGCCTGTGGCCAGCTCAAGGGCCAGGTCGCCGACCGCACCCGCCGCCAGGCCGAGCACCGCAAGCACCTGGATGCGGTCGGCGGGGATGTCGATGCCGCGGCCTAGCGCGTTATGCGTCCTGGTTGCCGCCGCCGCGCTGCTGGCGGTCACGGGCTGTGGCAAGACCGGCTTCGTCAAACCCACCGTCGGCGAGAGCGCCCGCAGTTACAGCTTCCGCGAGACGCCCGAGAGCCGGCGTCGCGCTGAAGGCCGCGAACAGTTGCTCATTGCCACCCGCGAACTGCAGGCCGGCGAACTCGACGCCGCCGAGCGCGCGGCGAAGTCGGCGCTGCGCGCAGACCCGGCCTCGGCCGACGCCAATACCGTGCTGGCGGTCGTCAGTGAACGCCGCGGACGCGCCGCGGAAGCCGGCGCGCTGTACCGCAAGGCGATGGAACTGGCCCCGGGACGGGGCGCGGAACTCAACAACTACGGCGCCTGGCTGTGCGGCAACCAGCGTGCCGGCGAGGCGCTGGCCTATTTCGAGCAGGCACTGGCCGATACCGGTTACCAGGACCGCGCCGGTGCACTGGCCAATGCCGGCGCCTGCGGCATGCGCGCCGGTGACATCGCCGGCGTCGAACGCAACCTGCGTGCCGCGCTCGATGCGGATCCGGAGAACAGCGTCGCCCTCGATGCGATGGCCGAGTACCTCTACGGCCACGGCCGTTACTTCGACGCGCGTGCTTTTTCGCAAAGACGGCTTGCCGTTTCCCCCATAACTGCGGCAGCATTGCAACTGGCGGCGCAGATCGAGCAAAGACTCGGCAATGACGCCGCCGCCAACCGCTATCTCCAGCGCCTGCGCGCCGAATTTCCGCAGGCCGCTCACCTTCAGCCACGGGATGCCAGTTCACCATGACCGCTTCGAGCCAGGCCACGCCAGTCGCATCGTCTGGGGTTGGCACGCAACTGCGAAGCGCACGTGAGCAGGCCGGGTGGAGCCATGCCGACGTCGCCGCGCGCCTGCACATGCAGATGCGCGTGGTCCAGGCGCTGGAACAGGAAAACTGGGCCCGGCTGGGCGCGCAGGTCTACGTCCGCGGCCAGCTGCGCAGCTACCTGCGCCTGTTGAAGCTGCCCGAATCGCTTGCCGACGCGGTGCCGGAAGCCGCCGAGTCCCGGCCCACGCCGCTCCAGCCGCGTACCTACACACCGCCGATGCAGCGCATCCTCACCCGCACCATGGGCCGCGCGGTGTATGTGGTCATCACCGCCCTGATCGTGGTGCCGGTCTGGATGGCCGCACGCCCGCACCTGGGGGCCTCGGAGGCGGTCACGGCCTCGCTCGGCATCGACGACAGCCCGGCTCCGGCGCCTGCGCCGCAGTCCGAAGGCCCGCGGCCGCTGACCGCCTCGCTGACCCAGCTGCCCAAGCGCACGCCACCTGCTCCAGTCGCGGATGCCTCCAGCGCAACCGCAATGGACGACGCAGCCGGCGATGGTCTGCTGACGCTGCGCTTTGCCGGCGACAGCTGGGTCGACGTCAGCGCCGCCGACGGCTCGACCCTGGAGCAGGCGCTGGTCCGGGCCGGCCAGGAGCGCCAGTTCAAGGCTGGCGATATCGGTCGCGTTGTGCTCGGCAATGCCGGCGCGGTGGAGGTGTTGCGCGATGGCGACGTTCAGGATCTGTCCCGGTTCCAGCGGGCGAACGTTGCGCGCTTTACGGTATCCTCTGCCGGCGTCCTCGCCCCGGTCGCCGAGTAATCGCGCACTGCGTGGATCCGCTCCGGCACCGGCGGTGCGCGGCGCGAACATTCCTTTTCGTTGAGACCCGCCCGCAGGCGCGGGCCCAGAGAACATATGGCCATTGACGAGTTGCTGGACGAGCGCGAGCAGGGGGAGCGGGTCAAGACCTGGCTTCGCGAGAACACCCTGGGCCTGGTGGCCGGCGCGGCGATCGGCGGCGCCCTGATCTTCGGCTGGTCCTGGTGGAAGAACCACACCCACAACCAGCGGGTGGCCGAGCATACGGCCTACCAGGCGGTTCTGGCCGACATCACCGCGGGCAAGCTCGACGAGGCCGGCAAGCAGGTCGGCAGCCTGCCCGATACCGCCT
>JAFAFY010000144.1 GCA_023423235.1 Pseudomonadota bacterium | reverse complement strand
ACAACTCCACCGCGCCGCGGATCACCGCCAGCGGCGTGCGCAGCTCGTGGCTGACGTCGGCGTTGAACTCGCGGTCGCGCTGCACCACCTCGGTCAGGCGGAAGGCGTAGTCGTCGAGTGCGCTGGCCAGCTGGCCCACCTCGTCGTCGGCGAAATGCGGGGCGAGCGCCTGCGGCGTGGAGCTGTCGCCCGAACTGCTGAGCCGGTTCGCCAACTCGGTCACCGGGCTCATCACGCGCGAGGCCGCCCACCAGCCGATCAGCAGCGACAGCAGCGACACCACGATCAGCGCACCGGTGATCGCGCGCTGGAACTGGGCCTCGCCGCGCTGGGTCTGGGTCATGTCGTAGGCCAGGAAGAACCAGGCCTCGGGGGTCTTGCGCACCGCCAGCTTGTAGGCCATCGGATGGCCCAACTCGTCGGTACCGCTGAAGCCATGGATGCCGTCCGGCAGCGCCGCCCACTCCGGGCGGTTGCTGCGCACCGAATCGAAGCGGTCGGGCGTGTACATGAAGGCGCGGACCTGGTCGAACGGTACCTCAGGCGGGCTGTCGGGGTCGGCGAACCAGCGCCCGGCAAACTCGTCGATGTTGCGGTTCATCACGTCTTCGACCAGCGCGTTCTCCACCCGGTTGCGCGCTTCCTGGGTGAGTACCGCGAACAGCGCCGTCAGGCCCAGTCCGAACAGCGCGAACGACAGGATGATGCGGCTGCGCAGCCGTCGCCGGTAGCGGCGACGCCGCGCGCGTCCCGCTGCCGGGGCCTCGCCGTCAGTTGCCGCCATCGGGGACCGCGATGCGATAGCCGATCCCGTGCCGGGTCTGGATATAGGGCGTATCGAAGGGCTTGTCGACGACCGCGCGCAGACCATGGATGTGCACGCGCAGCGAATCCGAATCCGGTAACTCCTCGCCCCAGACACGGGTCTCGAGCTCCTGCCGGGTCACCACCGCCGGCGAGGCCTCCATCAGCGACTGCAGGATCTTCAGCGCCGTCGGGTTGAGTTGCAGCAGCTTGCCGCCGCGGCGCACCTCCAGCGTGTCGAGGTTGTACTCCAGGTCGCCCACATCCAGCACCCGGGTGTGGGTGCCCTTGCCGCGGCGCGAGAGCGCGTTGAGGCGGACCTCGACCTCCTGCAGCGCAAACGGCTTGACCAGGTAGTCGTCGGCGCCCGAATCGAACCCGGCCAGCTTGTTGTCCAGGCTGTCGCGCGCGGTGAGCATCAGCACCGGCGTCTGCTTGCGCGCATCGTTGCGCAGCTTGCGGCAGACCTCCAGGCCATCCATGCCCGGCAGGTTGAGGTCGAGCACGATCGCATCGAAATCATGCACCACCGCCAGATGCAGGCCGGTCACGCCGTCGGCGGCGAAATCCACGGTGTGCCCGCGGTCCTCGAGATAGTCGCCAAGGTTGGCGGCAATGTCCTGGTTGTCTTCGATGACGAGAATATGCATGGGATGTCCTTGGGAGCGGCGCGCGGTCCGGCCTTGGGCGCGCGGCATCGCTGTGGTGTCGAATGATGGCACAGCGCGACATGGTGCTACGCGCGCTGTCGCGGCAGCGCATACGACCCCACAGGCGCCGCGAAGTTCGCGACAGGTCCGCGGCGCGGCCGGTCGGAAGGACGCCGGACAGAAAAAGACCCGGGCGGTGCGCCGCCCGGGCCGAAGGAGTGTTGCCCCGATTGCCGTCATCCGTCGCGACCCCGGCGAGACCAGGGCAGAGAGAGCGCGAACGCATTCCGGACGTTCACCCTAGGCCTGCCAATGTCGAAAACCGGAAAAAATTCGTTCAGTTTCCATTAGCCGCGGGCGGCTTGCGCGGTTTGCGCGGCGGCAGCCGGGCCGGGACAAGCTGGCCGGCGATATGCTCGATGATGCCGCCGGCAATATCCTGCCCGGTGGCAGCCTCGATGCCCTCCAACCCCGGCGAGGCGTTGACCTCCAGCACCAGGGGGCCGCGATCGGCGCGGATCAGGTCGACGCCGGCGATCCCCAGCCCCACCACCTGCGCGGCATGCACCGCGACCGCCTGTTCCTGCGCCGTGGCCTCGACCGCCGACGCGGTGCCGCCGCGGTGCAGGTTGGAGCGGAAATCACCCGCCGGCGCCTGCCGCTGCATCGCGCCGATGACCCGGTCGCCGACGACGAAACAACGCAGGTCCGCGCCCTGCGCCTCGCCGATGAACTCCTGCACCAGGAAGTTGGCGTACAGCCCGCGCAATGCCTCCACCACGCCACGCGAGGCCGACGGCTTCTCGGTCAGTATCACCCCCGCGCCCTGGGTGCCCTCGTTGAGCTTGATCACATGCGGTGGCGGCCCGAGCATCGCCAGCAGGTCGTCGGTGTCGTCGGGGTTGTCGCCGAATACCGTGCTCGGCAGGCCGATGCCCGCAGCCGCCAGCAGCTGCTGGCAGCGCAGCTTGTCGCGCGCCCGCGCGAATGCGGCCGAGGGATTGGGCGCCAGCGTGCCCATCAGTTCGAACTGGTGCAGCACCGCGTTGCCGTAGCGGGTGATCGATGCCGAGAACCGCGGGATCACCGCATCGAAGCCATCGATCGGCTTGCCCTTGTAGCGCATCGAGAACCCGTCGTTGCTGATGCGCATGTAGCAGCGCAGCGGATCGAGCACGCGCGCCGTGTGCCCGCGCACGCGCGCGGCCTCCACCAAGCGACGGGTGGAATAGAGCTTGGTGTTGCGGGAGAGGATCGCAAGCTTCATCGCATCA
>JAFAFY010000038.1 GCA_023423235.1 Pseudomonadota bacterium | reverse complement strand
GAAGTGGAACCACTGGGCCGGCTTCGCGCTGATCATCGTCGCCGCCTGGCTGATCTTCCTGGAGTGAGCTTCCTGGAATGCGCCTCCTGGAACCTGATCAGCACGATCTCTCGGTTCCCTTCCCCCCCTGCGGGGCATTGCGCCCTTTACGGGTGGAAGGTGCCCGAAGGGCGGATGGAGGCGCTTCGCCCTCACCCCAACCCGCATGCGGGAGAGGGGGCGATACCGTGTTGCTGAATGTTCGTGCCCATCAGGTCCTGGAATGCGCTTCCCGAAGCGACCTCCGGGCGTGGATCAGAGCCGCACGCGACCGGTGAGGATGTCCTTGAACATCACCCAGTCGCCGAGGAACGAATACAGCGGGTGGCGGAACGTCGCCGGGCGGTTCTTCTCGAAGAAGAAATGTCCGACCCAGGCGAATCCGTAACCGCAGACCAGCGCGCCCAGCAGCCACCAGGGATTGCGCTGCCACAGGGCCACGCCCACCAGCACCAGCACGCCGCAGCTGCCGATGAAATGCAACCGGCGCGAGACCGGGTGCGCGTGCTCGCTGAGATAGAAGGGGTAGAACTCGCGGAAGCTGGCGAAGCGACGCATCGTCCCTCCGGCGGATGTCAGGCCGTTCGTGGCGAGAACATGATGACCGCCATGCCGAGCAGGCACAACGCAGCCCCCAGCAGGTCCCAGCGCGTCGGCTTGACCGCATCCACGCACCACAGCCACGCCAGCGCGACGCTGACATAGACGCCGCCGTAGGCGGCGTAGACACGCCCCGAGGCGGTGGGATGCAGGCTCAGCAGCCAGACGAAGGCCGCCAGCGCCAGCGCCGCGGGCAGCAGCAGCCAGGCGCTGCCCTGCTTGCGCAGCCACAGGTACGGCAGGTAGCAGCCGACGATCTCGGCGATGGCGGTCAGCACGAACAGCAGCAGGGTCTTCATGGGCGGCCGGGCGGTTCAACAAGGCGAAGGTGCAGGCTGGCACCAGCGGTCAGTCCGTGTGCTCGGTCTGCTTGACGCGGTGCCAGTAGCCATCCTGGGCCGCCAGTGGCAGTTCCGCCAGCGCCACGCCCTCGTCCGCCGCCAGCGCCTCCATCGCGCGGAAGCGGCGCTCGAACTTGTGGTTGGCCCGGCGCAGCGCGCTGCCGACATCGACCCGGGCATGCCGGGCGAGGTTGGCGGCCACGAACAGCAGGTCGCCGATCTCCTCCTCCAGTCGCGCCTGCGCCTGCGCGTCGCCGGGATGGGCCGCGACCGCGTCGAACTCGACCCGGACCTCGTCGATTTCCTCGTGCAGCTTGGCGATGACCGGCGCCGGCCCGGGCCAGTCGAAACCGACGCGCGCGGCGCGCTTCTGCAGCTTCACCGCGCGCTGCCACTCCGGCAGACCGCGGGCGATACCGGCCAGCGCGGAAGTATCACGCTCGCCCGCATCCGCGCGTTCCTGCTGCTTGATCGCCTCCCAGTTGCGCGACACCACGCCGGCGTCGGCGGCATCCGTCGTGCCAAACACGTGCGGATGCCGGCGCAGCATCTTGTCACTGATCGCCGCGACCACATCGGGGAACGCAAACGCGCCCTGCTCCTCGGCCATGCGCGCATGGAACACCACCTGCAGCAGCAGATCGCCGAGTTCATCGCACAACCCCGGCAGGTCGCCGCGGTCGATCGCGTCGGCAACCTCGTAGGCTTCCTCGATGGTGTAGGGCGCGATCGAGGCGAAATCCTGCTGCAGGTCCCAGGGGCAGCCCGCCTGCGGATCGCGCAGCCGCGCCATGATCGCCAGCAACCTGTCGATTCCGCCTGTCGCATCTTGCATCTTCGATTCCTCACACATTGTGTTCTGCCACGGATTCGTGCGGATCAACGCGGATACGGCGACGCAACGCGGGCGACAAAATTTTCTGCAGCTGACTTTGCTTCCGATCCGCGCATCGCGCGCAAAGCCGTGGCAAAAAGCCGCGCTAGATGTGATCTCTCGGTAGGTTGTTCACCCGGGGCATCTCTGGAAGATGGGGGTTACGAAGCCAACCCATGCCCCAGGAGCCCCGGATGAACCTACACAAACATGCCCGATTGACGCCGCATGGTCGAGCGTTGCTGGTAAGCCGGATCCTGCACGAAGGCTTGCGCGTGGAAGAGGCCGCGCAGGCGTGCGGAGTGAGTACGCGCACTGCCTACAAGTGGCTGGATCGATTCCGCCACGAGGGACCGGTCGGGCTGGCGGACCGCAGCTCACGCCCTGGGCGCTGCCCCCATGCGACGCCCGAGCCGGTGGTGATGCAGGTGCTGGCACGCCGGCGCGAGCGCCAGACCTATCGACAGATCGGCGATGCGCTGGGGCTGGGGCAGAGCACGGTGGCCCGGATCGTCCGACGGGCGGGCCTCAACCGGCTGTCGGCCCTGGAGCCGCCACGGGCACAGAACCGCTACGAGCACCCCAACCCCGGCGACATGCTGCATCTGGATATCAAGAAGCTCGGACGTTTTCGACGTCCCGGGCATCGGGTGACAGGCGATCGCACGCAGTCCAGCGATGGCGCGGGTTGGGAATACGTCCATGTCGCAATCGACGACAACTCGCGGGTGGCATTTTCCTGCATCCAGAAGGATGAGCGTGCGATCAGCGCGGTGCACGCGCTGATCGCGACCCTGCGCTACTACCAGACCCTGGGCGTGTCTTTTCGTCAGGTTCTCACCGACAACGGGGCCTGCTATCGATCCGCGCTGTTTGCCCGGGCCATGCGGCGCCTGGGCTTGAAGCATCGCCGCACCCGCCCCTACACGCCGCGCACCAACGGCAAGGCCGAGCGCTTCATCCAGACCAGTCTGCGAGAGTGGGCCTATGCCCGCAGCTATGACGATTCCGATCAGCGGGCCGCGGAACTGGCGAACTGGCTTCATACCTACAACTGGCACCGCCCGCATGCCAGCCTCGACTACAAGCCCCCCATCTCCAGAATTCAGATGCCTGTGAACAACGTGCTGGGTGTACACATCTAGCGGGTCAGTCGCACCCGGCGTCCGCATCGGCTTCGATACGCTGCAGAACCGGTCCGAACTCCGGGTGTTGCCACAGATCGCCGTGGCCATGACTGACCTGGCTGGCCGCGAGGTCGCATGTTTCCGGG
>JAFAFY010000035.1 GCA_023423235.1 Pseudomonadota bacterium | reverse complement strand
CGCGGCCGCATGCGCTGGCGTTCGGCACGCTGGAGGCCGGTGGCGGATTCGATCCCGTGCTGGAGCGCGTGCTGCCGGGTTGACGGCGCGCAGGCCGGATCAGTCGACGAACTGCAGCCGCGCCAGTTGCGCGTACAGGCCGCCCTGGGCCAGCAGTTCGGCGTGGGTGCCCTGGGCGACGATGCGGCCGTGGTCCATGACGATGATGCGGTCGGCCTTGAGGATCGTCGCCAGGCGGTGGGCGATGACCACGGTGGTGCGGCCCTGCATCAGCCGTGCCAGCGCCTGCTGCACGGCGTGTTCGCTTTGCGCGTCGAGCGCGGAGGTGGCCTCGTCCAGCAGCAGGATCGGCGCATCGCGCAGCAGGGCGCGGGCGATTGCGATGCGCTGCTGCTGGCCACCGGACAGGCGCGCGCCGCGTTCGCCCAGTTGTTCGTCGTAGCCAGCCGGCAGGGCGCGGATGAAGTCGTCGGCTTCGGCCGCGCGCGCGGCGGCGACGATGTCGGCGTCGCTGGCATCGAGCCGACCGTAGCGGATGTTCTCGCGCGCACTGGTGGCGAAGATCGTCGGCTGCTGCGGCACCAGCGCGATCAGCCCGCGCAGCGCGGCCGGGTCGAGCTGGCGGATGTCGCTGCCGTCGATCGCCACCGTGCCGCTGTCGGGGTCGTGGAAGCGCAGCAGCAGCGACAGCACCGTGCTCTTGCCCGCGCCCGAGGGGCCGACCAGGGCGATGGTTTCGCCCGGCGCGACGTCCAGGCTGAAATGCGACAGCGCCGCGGTGTCCGGGCGGGAAGGGTAGTGGAAGCTGACATCGTCGAAGCGCAGTGCGCCACGCGCGGGCGCGTGGATGGTGGCTGGCGTCGCCGGCGCGGCGATGCCCGGGGATTCGGCCAGCAATTCGCTGATCCGGCCCATGCCGCCGGCGGCGCGCTGCAGTTCGTTCCAGACCTCGGCCAGCGCGCCGACCGAACCGGCGCCGAACAACGCATACAGCACGAACTGACCCAGTGTGCCGGCGCTCATGCGGCCGTTGATGACATCGTGCGCGCCCGACCACAGCACCACCGTCACCGCGCCGAAGATCAGGGTGATCGCGACCGCGGTGATGATCGCCTGCAGGCCGATGCGGCGGCGCGCGGTGGCCACCGACAGCGCGACCGCATCGCCGAAGCGCCCGCGCTCGTAGGGCTCGCGCGCATGCGCCTGCACGGTGCGGATCGCGCCCAGCGTTTCATTGGCCAGTGCGTTGGCATCGGCCACGCGGTCCTGGTTCTGCCGCGAGATCTTCTCCAGCCGGCGCCCGCCCAGCACCAGCGGCAGCACGAACAGGGGAATGCCGATCAGGGTATAGGCCGCGAGCCGCGGACTGGTGACCACCAGCATGGCGATGCTGCCGATGACCATGACCGTGCTGCGCAGCGCCATCGAAACCGTCGACCCCACCACCGAGCGCAGCAGTTCGGTGTCGGCGCTGAGCCGCGAGACCAGGTCGCCGCTGCGGTTCTGCTCGAAGAAGCGCTGGTCCAGGTCGAGCAGGTGGCCGTAGAGCCGGTTGCGCAGGTCGGCGACGACGCGTTCGCCCAGCAGCGAGACGAAGAAGAAGCGCGCGGCGGTGGCGATGGCCAGGGCTACGGCCACCGCCAGCAGCAGCGCGAACGCGGCGTCGATCTGGCTGCCGCCGGTAAAGCCGTGGTCGATCATCTGCCGCACCGCGAGCGGCAGACTCAGGGTGGCGGCTGACGACGCCGCCAGCGCGATGAGCCAGGCGACGAACAGGCCGCGCTGGCGCAGCACGAACGGCCACAGGGTCTTGAGCGCGCCGATGCGTGCCTTGGGGGACGCCGGGTCAGCGCCACCGGGTGGTGGGGGCGGGGGTCGGAATGCCATCAGCCATTGTCATCGAAACGCACCCGGTCACGGGTGGCATCGCGCAGGCGGGTTTTCAAGTCGTCCAGGCGGTCGCTCGGCAGTTCAATGCGCAGGTGCAGGCCTTGGCTGTCGAACGCTTCGGCGCGTTTTTCCGCCAGCGCGGGCGGCAGCGCCGCATGCACGGCGCCGAGCGCATCGAATGGCGCATGCAGGCCAACCGTCGTGGTCTCGACCAGCGCCAGCCTTGGCGCGGTGCGCAGGCATTCGGCCGCGCAGCCGCCGTAGGCGCGCACCAGGCCGCCGGCGCCGAGCTTGACGCCGCCGTACCAGCGCACCACCACGACCACGACGCGGTCGAAACCCTGGCCGTCGATCGCGGCCAGGATCGGCCGTCCCGCGGTGCCCGCCGGTTCGCCGTCGTCGCTGGAGCGATACTGGTCTCCGATCCGCCATGCCCAGCAGTTGTGGGTGGCATCGCCGACATGCACCTGCTGCAGGAACGCGGCGGCGGCATCGGCCGAATCCACCGCGGCCGCATGCGCGATGAAGCGGCTGTGCTTGATCTCGATGGTATGGGTGGCCGCTGCGGCGAGGGTGTCGAGTGGCATGCCGGTCAAGGGGCGCCCGACGTGCGTCGGGTGCCGTCAAAAGATGCGAGGGCCTGGCGGGGTGTCCGCGCGCGGGGCAGGGGGCTGACGTGGCGTTCAGGCATGTGCTCAGTCCAGCAACGCACGCAGGTCCGGCGACAGTTCTGCCTGTGGATAGCGGCGATGGAACTCCGCCAGGCTGTCGCGCGCGGCCTCGACATCGCCGGCTGCCAGAAGTTCCCGCACGCGCGCCAACCAGGCTTCCCGCACTTGCGGCGAATCGGCCGAGGCGGGTGGCTGGTTTTCGTCGCCTTGGTCGACATCCAGTTGTGCGGCGACGGCCGCATCGCGCTGCGAGGCCTGGGCGGGCGCAGGCGCAGGTGGTGGGGGCGGTGCAACGGCGCGCGCAGCGCGCTCCTGGCTGCCGGCAGCCAGGGCCGGCTTCGCGCGCTCGTGGACCTTGCCTGCCTGTGCCGGAAAAGCGGCAGGCGCGGCAGACAACGCCTGCGTCCGGACCGGGGGCGCGGCCTGCGACGGCTCGGCAACGTGACCGATCGCGGTCTCCGGCGCAGCAGTACGCGCATCCGCGGACGGAGGCACTTGCCGTTGGTCGCCGCCAGCCACCGCGACCGGTGCAGGCGTCGGAGGTGGTACCGGCTGGGGAGTGGGGCGGG
>JAFAFY010000310.1 GCA_023423235.1 Pseudomonadota bacterium | reverse complement strand
ATGCATACTCCCTGACGGCGCGGCGCAGGCCGCCACGGGCGGAGGTGCGGAATGTCGATCGCAAGCATGATGCGCAGGCTGCCGGTGTTGCTGGCACTGCTTCCCTGCGCCGCGGCATGGGGGCAGGGCCCGGCAAGCGAAAGCGCACTGCTGTTCCGCGAGGTGCGGGTGCTCGACACCGTGCGCGGCAGGCTCGGCGCGCCGACAGACGTCCTGGTGCGCGGCAACCGCATCGTCGCCATCGGTGCGGGTACGCCGCCGCCGGAATCGGCCGGGGTGATCGAAGGCCGTGGCCGCACGCTCATGCCCGGGTTGATCGACGCGCACTGGCACAGCACCTTCACTGCGCTTTCCCAGGCCACGATGACCGCCCCGGATGCGAACCCCGAGGCACTGGCCGCCGCAGTCGCGGCCGAATCCGGACGGACCCTGATGCGCGGATTCACCAGCGTGCGCGATGTCGGCGGGCCTGTTTTCGAGCTGAAGGCCGCCATCGATGCCGGCGACGTGCCCGGGCCGCGCATCTGGCCTTCGGGCGCCACGGTCAGCCAGACCGCCGGGCATGGCGACATGCGCCTGCCGCATGAGCGTTCCCGCCGGTTCTTCGGCAAGCCGTCGCTGGCCGAGGACATGGGCGCGACCTTCATTGCCGACGGCCGCGACGAAGTGCTGACCGCGGTGCGCGAGAACCTGCGGATGGGCGCAAGCCAGATCAAGCTGATGGCGGGGGGCGGGACCTCCTCGGCCTACGATCCGGTTGATGTCACCCAGTACACCCTGGATGAAATGCGCGCGGCGGTCGAGGCGGCCGAGGACTGGGGCACCTACGTCACCGTGCATGCGTACACGGTGCGCGCCGTCCGCCGCGCCATCGAGGCGGGCGTGAAATGCATCGAGCATGGCCAGTTGCTGGACGAGGACACCTTGGCGTTGATGGCAAGGCAGGGCGTGTGGCTGTCCACCCAGACGCTGCGCCCGAGTACCGAGGCGATGGATCCGCTGCGCCGCGAAAAGCGCCAGCCGGTGATCGAGGGCCAGTCGCGTACGATCGCCGCCGCCAGGCGGGCGGGCGTGCGCATGGCCTGGGGTACCGATTTCCTGTTCGAGCCTGAACTCAATGTCGAGCAGAACGCGTTCATCCTGGGCCTGCGCGACTGGTTCACCCCGGCGGAAATCCTGAAGATGGTGACGCACGACAACGCCGAGTTGCTGGCGCTGTCCGGGCTGCGCAGCCCCTACCCGGGGCGGCTTGGCGTCGTGGAAGTCGGCGCGTTGGCCGACCTGCTGCTGGTCGAGGGCGATCCGCTGACAAACCTCGATCTCATCGCCGATCCGGCGCGCAACTTCGCCGTGATCGTGAAGGACGGCCGCGTGGTCAAGGGCGAGTAGGCCTTGAACATGCAGGAATTCGGCTCGTTGTATTGCTTGCGGTCATTGCCCGTGGCGCAGGTGTCGATGCCTGCCGATGCCGGCAAGGCCCGGGCATGAGACGCGCCGCCGCATGGAGCATCGCCGCGCTGTGCCTGCTTGCGGCCGTTTGCGCGGCAGCCTGGACGCTGACGCCCTGGCCGAAGGCGCTCCTGATCCGGCATGCGTTCAATGCCGGCGGCGAGGCCAGCGCGCAGGCGCTGGCCAGGCATGTGCCGGCGGGCATCGGCGAGATCCGCGGCCTGGCCTATCGCGAGGGCGAGCGCGACGCGCGGCTGGACGTGTTCTTCCCGGAAACGGCGGCGCGCGCTGGCGCGCGCCTGCCGGCCGTGGTCTGGGTGCACGGTGGCGGCTGGGTCGCCGGCGACCGTGCGCACGGCGCCAACTACCTGCGCATCCTGGCCTCGCATGGCCACACCACGGTCGCGATCGGCTATGCCATCGCGCCGGAACACCACTATCCGTTGCCCGTGGTGCAGACCAATGCCGCGCTTGGCTATCTGGTCGAAAATGCCGCGCGCCTGCACATCGACCCCCAGCGCATCGTGCTGGCGGGCGACTCCGCCGGCGCGCAGATCGCCGCCCAGGTCGCCACGCTGACCACCAGCCCGGCCTACGCGCAGGCGCTGGGTATCGCGCCGACGCTCGCTCCCGGGCAACTGCGCGCCACGGTGCTGGCCTGCGGCGCCTACGACCTGTCGGTGATCGATGCCGGCGGCGATTACGCGGATTTCCTGCGCACCGTGCTCTGGGCCTACAGCGGCACACGCGATTTCCGCGACGATCCGCGCGTGGCCCTGGCCTCGATCACGCCGCAGGTCACAGCGGAGTTCCCGCCCAGCTTCATCACCGCCGGCAATGGCGATCCACTGGAGCCGCAGTCGCGGGCGCTGGCGGCGCGGCTGGACGCGTTGGGCGTACGCACCGATGCGCTGTTCTTCCCACCCGCGCGTACGCCGGCGTTGCCGCACGAGTACCAGTTCAACCTCGACGACCCGGCCGGGCGCGAGGCACTGGCACGCATCGTCGGCTTTCTCGATGCCACGGTCGGCCACGGCACGCCCGCAGCGGCAGCGGCCGGGGCGCAGACGGCGATCACGCCGGGCGACGCCGCCGACGGGCAATGACCGCGCGAGGACGCGAACAGCCTCGTCCGCCTGTGGACTCGCGCCCGCCGCGTGATCGCGGCACCGCGGATCGCCGGCAGCCGCCGGGTGCTGGCCGCAGTCCCTGCATGCGCAACGCATCCGCGCAGCCGCGCACGAACCGCGCCGCAAGGCTCGTGTATCGTCCGGCCATGCTTTCCGCCAACCGTGCCTTGCCACGATGAGTCTCTACGCGCTCGATTCCGTGTTCCGTCCCGCTTCGGTGGCCGTGGTCGGCGCCAGTCCGCGGCCGCGTTCGCTGGGCCGGCTGGTACTGCAGCAACTGCGCGATGGCGGTTTCCGCGGGCCGGTCGGCCTGGTCAATCCGCGCCACGCCGAGATCGATGGCGTTGCCGCGGTGACCTCGCTGCAGGCGCTGGCGTTCGTGCCGGAGCTGGTGGTCATCGCCGCGCCGCCCGAGGACGTGGCCGGCGTCGCTGCGGCGGCGGCCGACAAGGGCGCGAAGGCGGCGATCGTGCTGACCCGCGGCCTCGGCCACGGCAAGGGCTCGCACAGCGCCGCGCTGGCGGAGATTGCACGCGCGCGCGGCCTGCGCATCGTCGGGCCCAACTGCCTGGGCGTGATCGCCCCGCACGCCAACCTGTTCGCCAGTTTCGCCGCGCACCGGCCGGCGGCCGGCGACCTGGCGCTGATCTCGCAGTCGGGCGCGGTCGCGGCCGGCATGATCGAGTGGAGCCGGCCGCGCGGCATCGGCTTCTCCGCGGTGGCCTCGCTGGGCGATGCGCTGGACGTGGACTTCGCCGACCTGCTCGACTACTTCGCCCTCGACCATCACACCCGCGCGATCCTGCTCTACGTCGAGCACGTGCGCGATGCGCGCAAGTTCCTTTCGGCCGCGCGCGCCGCCGCGCGTGCCAAGCCCGTGGTCGTGGTCAAGCCCGGCCGGCATGCACGCGGCAGCGGCACGCCACAGACCCACGCCGCGGCGATGGCCAGCCCCGACGCGGTCTACGATGCCGCGTTCCGCCGCGCCGGCCTGCTGCGCGTGCATGCGCTCGACGAACTGTTCGCCGCCGCCGAAACCCTGTCGCACGTGGGTACGCTGCCGGGCAAGCGGCTGGCGGTGATGACCAACGGCATCGGCATCGGCATGCTGGCGCTGGACCGGCTGATCGACCTGGGCGGCATCCGCGCCGCACTGTCGCAGGCCACGCTCGACACTCTGGATGCCGAACTCACGCGTGGCTGGTCGCGGCGCAACGCGATCGACATGCTGGGCGATGCCGACGGCACGCGTTATGCGGCCACGCTCGAGGCGCTGCTCAAGGACCCGGACAACGACGCGGTGCTGGTGATGCAGGTACCCACCGTGCTGTCGGACCCGCGCGAGACCGCGCAGGCGGTGGTGCGCGCCCAGCGCGCGCATCCGCGCGAGGCCGCGCGCAAGCCGACGTTCGCCGTCTGGCTGGGCAACGACGCACGGGCGCTGGCCACGCTGGGCGAGGCGGGCATTCCCACCTACGCCAGCGAGGCCGACGCGGTGCGCGGCTTCATGTACCTGGTGCGCCACCAGGAGGCGCAGACCGCGCTCAAGGAAACCCCGCCCAGCCTGCCGGCCGATTTCGTCGTCGATGCGGCCGCGGCGCGCGCGATCGTCGACGCGGCGCTGGCACGCGGCGAGGAGTGGCTGGACCCGGCCTCGGTCGCGGCACTGCTGGCCGCCTACGGCATTCCGTTGGCGCCGACCTGGCCGGTGGCTGATGCCGATGCCGCGGTACAGGCCGCCGCGCCGCTGCTCGCGCGTGGCGAGGCGGTGGTGGTGAAGATCAGCTCGCCCGACATCGCCCACAAGTCCGACGTCGATGGCGTGCGCCTGAACCTGACCACCGCCCAGGCGGTGCACGATGCCGCGACCCGGATCCTGGCGCGTGCCCGCGAGGCTCGGCCCGAGGCCCGCATCGACGGCCTGACCGTGCATCCGATGGTCGCGCGGCCCAAGGCGCGCGAACTGATCGCCGGCATCGCCGACGACCCGACCTTCGGCCCGGTCATCGTGTTCGGCCGCGGCGGCATCGCGGTCGAGGTCATCGACGACAAGGCGCTGGCATTGCCACCGCTGGACCTGCGGCTGGCACATGAGCTGATCGGGCGCACGCGCGTCTCGCGCATCCTCAAGGCCTACCGCGACGTGCCTGCGGCCGACGAGCGCGCGGTCGCGCTGCTGCTGGTCAAGCTGGCGCAGCTGGCGGCCGACATCCCCGAGATCCGCGAGCTGGACGTCAATCCGCTGCTGGCCGACCGCGACGGCGTGATCGCGCTCGACGCCCGTGTCGCGGTCGCGCCCTCGCGGCTGCTGCACAAGGGTCGTGGCCATCCGCGCTTCGCGATCTTTCCCTATCCCACGCAGTGGGAGCGCACGATCACCCTGTCCAACGGCAAGCGCGCCTTCGTCCGCCCGGTGCGGCCCGAGGACGACGCCCTGTTCCGCGCCTTCTTCGACAAGGTCAGCACCGAGGACCTGCGTCTGCGGTTCTTCAGCGCAGTGCGGCATTTCAGCCACGAGTTCATCGCGCGCATGACCCAGCTCGACTACGCGCGCTCGATCGCGCTGGCCGCGATCGACCCGGACAGCGGCGAGATGCTCG
>JAFAFY010000288.1 GCA_023423235.1 Pseudomonadota bacterium | reverse complement strand
CCGTCACTCAGCGCCCAGGCAGTGACGCTGCATGCTTGTATCGAATCGCGCATCTGCTCTGGCGTCTGTTCCACGTATGTGATCATCCGTTCCGGCCAGACCCTGCGAGCCGGCGCCCGTGGACTCTACACTGCAGGCCTGTTCCGCTCGATCGACTCCGAGGCCCCGATGTCCCACGCCCTGTCCGATGCCGCGCTCGACCAGCTGTTCCGCACCGCCCGCACCTACAACGGCTTCAGCGGCGAGGTCAGCGACGAGACCCTGCACCGGCTCTACGACCTGGTGAAGTTCGGCCCGACCTCGGCCAATGCCTCGCCTGCGCGCTTCGTGTTCGTCAAATCCGCCGCGGCCAAGGCCCGGCTGGCGCCGGCGCTGAGCGAGGGCAACCGCGACAAGACCCTGTCCGCGCCGGTCACGGTGATCGTCGGTTTCGACGAGGATTTCCACGACAAGCTGCCGTTCCTGTTTCCGCACACCGATGCCAAGAGCTGGTTCGACGGCCCGCGCGAGAGCCGCCATGAGGCCGCGTTCCGCAACGGCAGCCTGCAGGGTGCCTACCTGATCCTGGCCGCGCGCGCGCTGGGCCTGGACACCGGGCCGATGTCGGGTTTCGACAACGCCAAGGTGGACGCCGAGTTCTTCGCCGGCACCGCGGTTCGCTCCAACTTCCTGGTCAACCTGGGCCAGGGCGATCCGTCGACGATCTTCGCCCGCTCGCCGCGGCTGCCGTTCGACGAGGCCGCGCGCATCGAGTGACCGGCCTCGCCGACGATTCGTTCTCCGCAGTTTCCGCAATTTCCCGCGCCACCACCTCCAAGGACACCGCCATGCGCACCACCCATCTGCTGCTTCCGCTTGCCGCCGCCATCGCCCTCGCCGCCTGCAACCAGCAGGCGCCGGCGCCCGAACCCGCCGCCACCCCGGCCACGCCCGCCGCCGAAGCACCGGCTGCGCCGGCCGACGACACGGCCGCCGCGCCCATCGCCGGCGTGTCGGGCACCTACGTCATCGACCCCAACCACACCGACGTCGTCGCGCAGTGGAGCCACTTCGGCTTCTCGCACCCGATCGCGCATTTCAGCGGCGTCGAGGGCCAGATCGTCTACGACGCCGACAACGTGCCGGCCTCGTCGGTCGAGGTGACCATCCCGCTGTCGGGCCTGAACTCGCACGTCGGCGAGTTCGACGACCACCTGCGCAGCGCCGATTTCTTCGACGCCGCCAAGTTCCCCACCGCCACCTTCAAGAGCACCGCGGTTGAAAGCGCCGGCGGCAACAAGCTCAAGGTCACCGGCGATCTCACGATCAAGGACAACACCCACCCGGTGGTGCTGGACGTGACCATCAACAAGTTCGGCGAGCAGCCGATGGCCAAGCGCGCGGCCGCCGGTTTCGACGCCGTCGCGCAGATCAAGCGCAGCGACTTCGGCGTCGGCGCGTATGCCCCGAACGTCAGCGACGAAGTCGAGCTGCGCCTCACCACCGAGGCCGTGGTGGCCGAGGCCGCAGCGCCGGCGCCCGCCGCGGGCGGCTGATCTTCGCCGGCGTGTTTCCCGGGCCGGCGCATCCCCACGGGTGCGCCGGTTTCCGTTTGGGGCTGTCCCGTATCGCGTGGCTGCTTCCGTGAAAACCACTCAACGCCAGGGCGGTTGCGTGCGCGGACGGATTCGAGTGCGTCGTCCCCGCGCAGGCGTGGCCCCAGCGGCTTTGACCTTCCGACCCGTCCCGGGGCCGGATCGTCCGACGACCGACTGCAGCAACGCCCGTCGCGCCCGCAGGGATGACGGCGGCAAGCCGATGCCGGCATGATTCCGCCCCGGCGATGGCGTCGCGTCCAACGTCATCTCGTTCAGCGTCGTCGCTTCACGCGCCAGCCCATCCACACCACAGGTTGCAGATGATCGTGTTCCGTCCAGCCGACCAGCGCGGCCATAGCCGCGGCGCCGGTCACGACAGCCGTCAGGCGTTCTCCGGCGGCGACTACCACGACCCGGCCTGGACCGGCTTCGGTGCGCTGCGGGTCTGCAACGAGGACGTGCTGGCGCCCGGCGCCGCGCTGCCGCCGCAGCGGCGCGCGAACATGGAAATCCTCGAACTGGTCCTCGACGGTGCGCTGGCCATGGCCGGTGTCGATGGCACGGACACACTGTTGCCGGCCGGCAGGCTGCACCTGCTCGGCGCTGGACATGGCGCCGGGCACCGGCTGGCCAATGCGTCGGCGGACCGGCCGGCGCGCCTGCTGCGGCTGTGGCTGCAACCCGACCGGGTCAACGCCGTGCCTGTGTCGGCATCCATCGATGCCACGCCTGCCGTCAACGCCTGGACCACGCTGGCCTCGCCCGAGGGGCGCGACGGTGGGCTCGCGCTGCGGCAGCAGGCCTGGCTGCGGCGCGCCTGGCTGGCGCCATCATCGACGCTGGCCTTGCCCGATGCGCCCGCGCCGCGTGCCTGGCTGCAGGTGCTGGCCGGCGCGGTCGAGGTCGGCGGCCGGCGACTGCAGGCGGGCGATGCGCTGGGCTGGCAGGACGCGCCAAAGGAATCGCAGCTGGCGAGCGGCGAGGCGCCCGCCGACGTGCTGCTG
>JAFAFY010000224.1 GCA_023423235.1 Pseudomonadota bacterium | reverse complement strand
CGTGACAGGCAGGCGCCCGGAGGCGCTCAGCGCAGGCGCACCGCCAGGTCGCGGTTGGCGGTGGCCTCGTTGCCGCTGGCATCGCGCGCGCTGATGCGCAGCAGGTAGTCGCCGGCCGGCAGGGTGTCGACCTGCCACAGGCCCGGTTCCAGGCGGCCATCGCGCACGATGCTGGTGGCGACGTAGCGGAAGCGGGTGCGCGCGGCGCCGTGCACGGTGATGCCGCTGTCGGCGGCGTAGGCCACCCGCACCGCCTCGCGGTGCGGCGGCATGCGGTCGAAGACGAGGGTCATGCGCGGCGCCTCGAAGCCGGGCACCGGCGTGCCGTCGGTGTGCAGCAGCTGGTAGCCCAGTGCGTGCAGGCCCAGGCGCCGCCGCGGCAGGTTGCCGTCCACCTGGTCCCAGGCCTCGACCACGATCTGCACGCCGCCCAGCGCGCGCGGCACCAGCACGCGGCCGTCCTCGCGCGCGTCCAGCGGCGCATCCAGCGCATCGCGCAGGGCGATGTCGTCGATCCGTGGCGGCACGGTGTCGCTGAAGCCGGTGAAGCCGAGCGCGATCGCGTTGCGCTGGTAACCGCCCGGCCCCACCACCAGGTGCACGTGCGCCTGCGCGTTGATCGTGCCGAGCGCATCGCCAGCCGCGAACCGCGTGCCGCGCGGCACGCGCACGCGCTGCGGGCGGCCGTCGTCGCCGGCCAGCAGCAGGAACCGCGGGTCCAGCGCGCGGCCCTGCGGCGTGCGGCCGACGCGCATGTGGATGTAGGTCAGATCGTCGAGCGACAGGCGCTCGGCCTGGTCGCCGAACGCGCTGGCCGCCAGCGGGCTGGATACCTTGCCGTCGGCGATCGCCAGCACCGTGCTGCCGGGGTCGCCGCGCACGTCCAGGCCGTCGTGCAGGTGGCTGCGCGACTCGCCGCTGAAGTTGCCGCGCACCTCGCCCAGGGTGCCGACGACCTCGTGCCAGGCCAGCTGCGGATGCAGCGGCCAGCGGCCATCGGTCCGCGGCAACGGCGCATCGGGCGACGGCCCCACCACGCCGTTGTCGAGGTTCTGCTTCATGCCGGCGGGGCGCACGTGGGCGATGCGGTGGAGGCGGAACGCGCTGGCGTCGCTGACCCAGGCGTTGCCGCGCGCATCCAGCGCGATGCCGGCGGGTCGGGCCAGCCGCTGCGCCATGTCGCGGCCGGTCAGCACGTGCACGCGGCCGTCGGTCGCCACCTGGACGATGCGACCGCGCGCCAGTTCGCCGATGTACAGCGTGCCGTCGTCGGCCAGTGCCAGTGCCAGCGGCGCACGCGGTGCATCGAAAGGGTCGTCCGCATGCACCGGTAGGCTGCGCACCTGCGCGCCATCGAGCACCCGCACCCCGTCGTTGCCGGTGTCGGCCACCAGCAGGCGGCCGTCCGGCGCCAGCACCAGCGCGGTCGGCGTATCGAAACGCGCCTGCGCGCCGGCGCCATCGGCGAATCCCGGCACGTCGCCACCGGCCAGGGTCTCGACGCGGCCGCCCCGGATCACCCGGATGCGGTCGTTCCAGGTGTCGGCGACGAACACCGCGCCGCTGGCATCGACCGCGATCCCCATCGGGCCGTGGAAACGCGCGCGCTGCGCCGGACCGTCCTCGAAACCCGGCTTGCCGTTGCCGGCCAGCGTGCTGACCACGCCGTCGGGCGTGACCTTGCGGATCGCGTGGTTGCCGGTATCGGCGACATACAGATTGCCCAGCGCGTCGCGGGCGATGCCCGAGGGCGTGTGGAAGCGCGCACTCCTGCCGATGCCGTCGGCGAAGCCTTCCTCGCCGCCCGCCAGGGTGTGGACGCTGCCGTCGGGCCTGCGGATGCGGATGCGATTGGCATCGCCGGCATCGGCGATGAACACGCTGCCATCCGGTGCGATCGCGAGACCCCAGGGATCGGAGAATCGCGCCTCCGCCGCCGGCCCGTCGCGGGTACCGCGGATGCCGTCGCCGGCCACCGTATCGATGCGCGCGGGCTGCGCGAACGGCGTCGGCGGCGGCACGTCACCGCGATCGCGCTGGCGCAGTTCCCACACCACGGTGGCCGCCAGCGCCAGCAGCACCAGCGCCGCAACCAGCCAGAGGGCCCGGCGCGCGCCGGGCCGCAGTGTCGCCGCCATCGGGCCGGATCAGTCCAGCACGCGGCAGAACACCGCCTTGAGGTAACGCGATTCCTGCACGTTGGCCAGGAACGGATGGTCGGGGCCGGCGCCGGCGACCTTCAACACCTGGATGGTGCGGTTGGCGTAGAAGGCCGCGCGCCGCAGCATGTCGAGGAACTGCTCCTCGCTGACCAGGCCGGTGCACGAGAACGTCGCCAGCAACCCGCCCGGCTTGACCACGCCGAGCGCGAGCTTGTTCATGTCCAGGTACTTCTTCAGCGCCGGGATCACCTGGTCGCGGTCGCGGGTCATCTTGGCCGGGTCCAGCACCACCACGTCGTAGGCATCGCCGGCATTGGAGGCATCGCGCAGCCACGGGAAGATGTCGGCCTGCACGAAACGGATGCGTACATCGTTGAGCTTCGCGTTGCCTTTGGCGATCTCGATCACGTCCTCGTCGATGTCCACGCCGACCACCTCGCTGGCGCCGCGCACCGCCGCGTACACGCCGAAGCCGCCGGTGTTGCAGCACAGGTCGAGCACGCGCTTGCGGGCGACGTGCTGGCTCAGCCACTCGCGGTTCTCGCGCTGGTCGGCGAAGAAGCCGGTCTTGTGCGCGCCGGCCGGATCGGCGCGGAAGCGCACGCCGTATTCGGTGATGATCGACGGCTCGGCCGGCGTGCTGCCGCGGAAGTCGAAGCTCTCCTGCTTCTGCACGTGTTCGTCGGCGAAGCTGTGGAAGCGGCAGCCGGGGAACTGCTCGGCCAGGGCCTCGTAGATCCATTCGCGGTGGCGGAACATGCCGGCGCTGAAGAACTCCACGACCAGCAGGTCGCCGTAGCGGTCGACCACCAGCCCCGACAGGCCGTCGCCCTCGCTGTGCACCACGCGCCAGGCATCGGACACCGCGTCGAGCCGCAGCACCTCGCGCCGCAGCGCGACCGCATCGGCGATCCTGCGCGAGAACCAGCCGGCATCCACCGGCACGTCGGGATGGGTTTCGAGGATGCGCACGGCGATGCGCGAGTGGCCGTTGTAGAAACCGCGCCCGATCCAGTCGCCGTCGACGCCGACGACCTCGACGACGCTGCCGGGCTTGAGCCGCTGCGCGGGCTTTTCGACCAGCCGCTGGAAGATCCACGGATGACTGGAGCGCCAGGCGTTCTTGAGCCGGACGACGGGGGTGTCGTTGCTGTGCATCGCGGCATTCTACGCGGTGGCCGGTGGCCCTGCGCCAGGCGCACCGTCGTGACCCACGCCCCGAGTCGCACCCGCGCCTGCGCCCTGCCCGCGCGCGTCGCCTTGTGTTTGCCCGGCCCGCCGCCATGCTGGGTGGATGCACCTCGACAGCCCCGACGCCCCGCTCGACCCCGAGGCCCAGCGCCAGCACGACAAGCGGCGCCTGGGCAATGCGCTCAAGGCCAGCATCGCCTTCGTGCTGCTGCTGGGGCTGATGTTCGGCGTGCAGGCGATGATCGACTGGCGCTTCCTCAGCGTGCAGCCCGGCAGCTGGGCCGGCCTGGCGGGGCTGCTGACCGCGCCGCTGCTGCATGGCTCGCCCGCGCACCTGATCGCCAATGCCAGCGCGTTGCTGATCCTGGGCACGCTGGCGCTGGCGGTGTATCCGCGGGCGACGCTGCGCGGCCTGCCGCTGATGTGGCTGGGCTCGGGGCTGGGCGCGTGGCTGCTGGGCGATCCCGGCTCGCACCATCTCGGCGCCAGCGGGGTGACCCACGGCCTGATGTTCCTGGTGTTCGTGCTTGGCCTGCTGCGGCGCGACCGGCCGTCGATCGCCGCCGGCATGATCGCCTTCCTGTTCTACGGCGGCATGTTGCTGACGATCCTGCCGCAGGAGCCGGGCGTGTCCTGGCAGTCGCACATGGGCGGGGCGCTTGGCGGCATTCTCGCCGCGTTCCTGTCCCGCCATGCCGACCCGATGCCGCCGCGCAAGCGCTACAGCTGGGAGATCGAGGAAGAGGAAGCCGAGCGCGCGGCGCGCGAGCAGCGCGATACCTTCGAGC
>JAFAFY010000204.1 GCA_023423235.1 Pseudomonadota bacterium | reverse complement strand
CTGCAAACCGGTCGCTGTACGGCATCGCGCTCGATCACGCGCGGGTGCGCGCGGCCTTGCGTGCGGCGCTGGCCGCAACGGCGACGCGCGACGCGACGGTCCGCGTTACGGTGGTGCCGCGCGCGTGTGATCCGGCAACACGCGACGAGGCGGAAGTCGACGTACTGGTGTCGCTGGCACCACCGGCCGAGCCCGCCACCGCGCCCCTGCGTTTGCGCGCTTTCACGTTCCAGCGCGACACACCAGCGATCAAGCACGTCGGCACCTTTCCGCTGTTCCAGCACCAGCGGCTGGCACGCCGGGCCGGCGCCGACGATGCGCTGTTCGTCGATGCGACCGGCCATGTGACCGAGGGCTCGGTCTGGAACCTCGGGCTGTGGGACGGCCGCACCCTGGTCTGGCCCGAGGCCGATGCGCTGCGCGGGACGCGTGAAGGCTTGCTGCAGGCGGGGCTGTCCGCGCTGGGCGTACCGCAGCAGATCCGCCCGGTTGCGCTGGCGGAGCTGGCCGCGCCGGTCGCGGCATTCGCCTGCAATGCACGCGGCCAGCGGATGGTGGCCTCAGTCGACGGGCGGGCGTTGGCGCAGATCCCGGAACTGGCCGCGCTGCTGGCCCGGGCACTGGCGACCCGGCCGCCGGAGCCGGTGGCCTGATGTCGGCGGCGGCCCGGGACTGCGCCAGGCGGGTCGGGCGCTTGCGCCCCGGCACAGAATTCCCGTTATAATCGCCGGCTTACCTCGCCACCCTGGCGACTGGGCAACACAGGAAGCAGAGCAATGGTCAAGATCCGTCTGACGCGCGGCGGCGCCAAGAAGCGTCCGTTCTACCACATCATCGTCACCGACTCGCGCAGCGCGCGCGACGGTCGCAACATCGAGCGCGTGGGTTACTACAACCCGGTCGCCACCGGCGGCGAGCAGCGTGTCGTCCTCGACACCGCGCGCGTCGACCACTGGGTCGCCAATGGTGCCCAGCTGACCGACAAGGTCCGTGCCCTGTACAAGGAAGCGGGCAAGGCAGCAGTCGCGGCGCCCGCCGCCTGATGCGCCGGCCGCGCCCCGTGCGCGGCCCTGTCACGCAATGAACGACCAGGCGCGCCAGCCTGCCCAGCGCATGATCCAGCTGGGCAAGGTCCATGGCGCGTTTGGCGTGCGTGGCGAAGTGAAGCTGGAATCGTTCACCGAGCCGCGCAGCGCGATCTTCCGCTACCAGCCCTGGGTGCTGCGCGACGCGCGCGGCGTCGATCGCGAGTGCGAAGGCGCGAAGGGCCGCGAGACGCCCAAGGGCGTGGTGGCGACGCTGCCCGGCATCGACGACCGCGACGCCGCCGAAGCCGCGCGCGGCCTCGAGGTCTGGGTCGCGCGCGATGCGCTGCCGCCGCCCCGGCCCGGCGAGTACTACTGGGTCGACCTGGAAGGCCTGCGCGTGCGCAATGTCGACGGCGCCGATTTCGGCGTCGTCTCGCACCTGTTCTCCACCGGCGCCAACGACGTGCTGGTGGCCCAGGGCGAGCGCGAACGGATGATTCCGTTCGTCACCCCGGACTACATCGTGTCGGTGGATTTCGACGCGGGTATCGTCACCGTGGACTGGGATGCGGAGTTCTGAAACGCCGGGATTGGGGATCGGGGGTTTGGAGAAGCAGTTCATGACAGGTGCCGCCTCGCCGAATCCCGAATCCCCAGTCCCGAATCCCGGCGCCATCCGCATCGACGTCGTCAGCCTGTTCCCGGAATTCATCGACCAGGCGGCCGCGATCGGGGTGGTCGGGCGCGCGCGCGAGCGCGGCCTGCTGGCGTTGCATGGCTGGAATCCGCGCGACTACGCCGAAGGCAGCTACCGGCGCGTCGATGACCGCCCCTTCGGCGGCGGGCCGGGCATGGTGATGCTGATCGACCCGCTGCGCGCGGCGATCCAGGCCGCACGCGCGGCCGACCCGCGCCCGGCCCGGGTGATCTACATGAGCCCGCAGGGACGGCCGCTGACCCAGGCGCGGGTGCGCGAACTGGCCACGCGCGAGCGCGTGATCCTGCTGTGCGGCCGCTACGAGGGCGTCGACGAGCGCCTGCTGCAGGCCGAGGTCGACGAGGAGTTGTCGATCGGCGACTACGTGCTCTCGGGCGGCGAACTGGCCGCGGCGGTGGTGGTCGATGCCGTCGCGCGGCTGCAGGACGGCGCCCTCAACGATGCCCAGTCCGCGGTCCAGGACAGTTTCGAGGGCGACGGCCTGCTGGAATGCCCGCACTACACCCGTCCGGTCGAACACGCGCTGGGCGTGGTGCCGGAGGTGCTGCTGTCGGGCAACCATGCCGAGATCGCGAAATGGCGCCGGCAGCAGTCGCTCGGCCGGACCTGGCAGCGGCGGCCCGACCTGCTGGACGAAGCCGCGCTCGGCAAGGCCGATCGCCGGCTGCTGGACGCCTGGCGGGCGGCGGCTCCCGGCGATGGCAGCGGAGCCGACGACAGCGGGGAATGAACCCGGCGGCCCGGGCGCTGGCATTCGCCGCGGGCCTGCCGTTATAATGCGCGGCTAACCGAACACCGGGCCATCGAGCCCGCCAGCCAGAGCGTGCGTCCACGTGCACCACGCCGACAACGACACCAACAGGCAAAGACCATGACCACCAAGCCCTCCCTGAACACCCTGCTGCAGGACTTCGAGAAAGAGCAGTCCCAGCGCGAACTTCCCGAATTCGGCCCCGGCGACACCGTCGTCGTCAACGTCAAGGTCAAGGAAGGCAACCGCGAGCGCGTGCAGGCCTACGAAGGCGTGGTCATCGGCAAGAAGAACGCCGGCCTGAACTCCGCGTTCACCGTCCGCAAGATCTCGCACGGCTACGGCGTCGAGCGCGTGTTCCAGACCCACAGCGCCACCATCGATTCGCTGCAGGTCAAGCGCCGCGGCGCCGTCCGCGCCGGCAAGCTGTACTACCTGCGCGGCCTGGAAGGCAAGAAGGCGCGCATCAAGGAAGACCTGTCGGCGACCGCCAAGGCCAAGAACGAGCGCGCCCGCGCCAACGAGGCGGCGGCAGCCGCCGCGAAGGCGGCACCGGCCGCCGAGTAAATCGGCCCGCCAGGATGTCGCAGGACGGCCGCCGCAAGGCGGCCGTTCGCGTTTCCGCTGTCCAGTATCCAAGCGCTCGCTCGGGGACGGCATCAGCGGGCGCGGCATGGGCCGCCTGTTCCCATCGGCGGTCGGCCGGTGTGGCACCTGCCCGCTGCAAGGTCGGCTGCTGTCGACGCCGCCGATCGTCGCCATCCCTTGCCGCCATCCCTTGTCGCCATCCCCAATCCCGCCGGTTTTGCCGCAGGGCCGCAGCGAGGACTACGACGCCGTACCTGCAAAGACAGACTGTGCAGGTGCGCGGCGCCGTCCCGGCCGCGCAGCAGGCATGCAGCGGCGACGCCGGCAGGGCCATCGCGACCGTTGCCGTTGCGATGCTGGCGCCGCACGCACGGCGGGCGCCCGATGTTGTCATCCGGCGCCCGCGATTGCAGTGGTTCCAGGCGCGACGCGCGGTCAGTCGTCGTAGTCGGTGTCGAGCAGGCGGCCGGTGCGCGCCGAGTACTCCAGTTCGACGATGCGGCCGTCGTTCTGGCGGATCTCGATGTCGTACTCGCCGTCGTCGTAGGACACTTC
>JAFAFY010000068.1 GCA_023423235.1 Pseudomonadota bacterium | reverse complement strand
GTTGCTCGAGCGTAGCGGTGACGCTGCGCCTAGAGGAATGACTGTCCACGACAGAACCCGGCTTATCGGCCGGCTCCGCCCCAGAAACACACAAGCGTCCGAAGTCCCGGGCCTCGGCGTTGCGGTTGGCCTTCGAGGCCAGTCGCGCACGACCCGATCGCCCTTCCCCCGCGGGCGGGGGAAGGGTTGGGATGGGGGTGACCGCTCGCGGGGACGGATTGGCCAGCTCTCGGAGTGCCCTCATCCGACCCTTCGGGCCACCTTCTCCCGCGTGCGGGAGAATGGAAAAGCCAGGCCTGCACGACCCGATCGCCCTTCCCCCGCGGGCGGGGGAAGGGTTGGGATGGGGGCGACAGCGCACGGAGGCGGATTCGTCAGCTCTCGGAGCACCCGCATCCGACCCTTCGGGCCACCTTCTCCCGCGCGCGGGAGAAGGGAAAAGCCAGGCCTGCACGGCCCGATCGCCCTTTGCCCGGCGGCGGGGAAGGGTTGGGATGGGGGTGACCGCTCGCGGGGACGGATTGGCCAGCTCTCGGAGCGCCCGCATCCGACCCTTCGGGCGACCTTCTCCCGCTTGCGGGAGAAGGGAAAAGCCAGGCCTGCACGGCCCGGTCGCCGTTTTCCCGCCAAGCCATGGTGACGGGCCCGACTTCCGCAGCCGCCAGGGGGAACCGCCCGATCTCGAGCCTGGGTTTTCCCTGCGCGAATGCTGCGCCGCAGCATGATGATTCCGTAAAGGCCATGTGATGCCTTTGTTCAGGTCCAAAACGTGTCCGATCTCAAAATTTGAGACGAAACAAAAGCTTGTGGATAAAGCTTGAACAAGTCTCTGAAGATTGCTGCAAGTCATTGACGCGACAGGCGAAATTCGCCGCCAAAAGCTGTTGACAACCCTGTGGGTGGGTCATAAGGTGGCGTCTCGTGGGGAAACCGGGAATTTTGTGGTTTTCCAGCGCTGAAGCCCGCCGAAGACGGGCATCCCAGGCAGGACGGACGTGTTTTTCCAGGGCGAGACCGCCATCACCATCGACGACAAGGGCCGGCTGGCGATTCCGACCGCCTACCGGGATGTCGTTGCGCGTGACTGCGGCAACCGTCTGGTCCTGACCTACAACCCGTTCGATGCAGGCAGCCTCTACCTGTATCCGGAATCGGTCTGGGAAGGCATCCGCGACAAGGTGAATGCGCTGCCGCGCACCCGCTCCACCAACCGCACGCTGCAGCTCAAGCTGGTCGGCGCGGCGATGGTTGTCGAGCCCGATGGCAGCGGCCGCATCTCCATCCCCGCCAGCCAGCGCACCACCGTGGGCATCGAGCGCAAGGCGGTGCTGGTGGGCATGGGCGAGAAGTTCGAACTGTGGAGCGAGCAGGCCCACCAGGCGCAGATCCGGCAGACGCTCAGCGACGCCGACATGGACGGCGACGACCTCGTCGGATTGCAACTGTGACGGGCGGTGGCGCGGATGCTCCGTCCGGCCACCTCCCGGTGCTGTACACGCAGGTCATCGACGGGCTGGGTGTGCAGGCGGGTGGTCGCTATCTCGACGGCACGTTCGGACGCGGCGGGCACGCGCGTGGCGTGCTGGAGCAGTTGGGGCCTGGAGGCCGGTTGTTGCTGATGGACAAGGACCCGGATGCGATCGCAGTGGCCGAGCAGACCTTCGGGGCAGACCCGCGGGTCGCGATCCGGCGCGGCAGTTTTGCCGATCTGGCGCACTGGGATGCCGTGACCGAGGCCGGCCTGGACGGCGTGCTGTTCGACCTGGGCGTGTCCTCGCCGCAGCTCGACGTCGCCGGCCGCGGCTTCAGCTTCGGCAAGGATGGCCCGCTGGACATGCGCATGGACCCCGAGTCCGGCGAGAGCGCGGCCGAGTGGATCGCGCACGCCGCCGAGGCGGAGATCGCCGATGTGCTGTGGACCTTCGGCGAGGAGCGCCTGAGCCGGCGCATCGCCCGGGCGATCGTCGCCCGCCGCGCCGAGGCGCCGTTCGAGCGCACTGCCGACCTGGCCGCGGTGATCGCAGGCGTGGTGCCGCGCGGCAAGCCCGGCAAGAAGGACACCCATCCGGCGACGCGTGCCTTCCAGGCGATCCGCATCCACGTCAACCGCGAGCTTGCCGACCTGGAAGCGGGCCTGGACGCCGCGCTGGCCGCGCTGCGCCCGGGCGGGCGACTGGCGGTGATCAGCTTCCATTCGCTGGAAGACCGCATCGTCAAGCGCTTCATCGCCGGTCATGCCAAGGCCCCGGCCGGCAACCGGCGGCTGCCCGAAGTGACCGGATTCCGGCCGCTGCTGCGCAGCGTCGGCGACGCGCAGAAGGCCGATGGCCAGGAACTGCAGGCCAATCCGCGTGCGCGCAGCGCCGTGCTGCGGGTTGCCGAGAAGCTGGACGTGGAGGCCGCGGCATGAAGCTCGGTCACCTGGTCTTCGCCGTCCTGCTGGTCGCCAATGTCATCACCGCGATCGGCGTAGTCTACGCGCGCCACGACTACCGCCAGCTCTACATCGAGCTGACCCGGCTCGAGCGCCAGCGCGACGAGCTCAACATCGATTTCGGCAGGCTGCAGCTCGAACAGGCCACCGTGGGCATGAGCACCCGGGTCGACCAGGTCGCGCGCGAGAAGCTGGGCATGCGCTTCCCCGAGACCGCGGAAATCGTGGTGGTGCGGCCATGACGCCTCGCGCAGCCCATGCCACAGCGGAGCCGCGGCCATGAGGTTCATCAAGGGCCGCGGCGGCCACGCCAAGAAGCCGCGCCGGCGCGCGCAGTTCGACCTGCACAAGCGCCTGGCGCTGGTGGCCGGTGCGCTGGGCCTGGGCGCGGTGGCGCTGGTCGGCCGTGCGGTCGACCTGCAACTGGTCGACAATGCCTTCTACCAGCAGAAGGCCGATGCGCGCTTCCGCCGCGAAGTGCCGATCCCGGCCTCGCGCGGCATGATCACCGACCGCAACGGCGAGCCGCTGGCGATCTCCTCGCCGGTCGAGTCGCTGTGGGTCAACCCGCAGGAACTGAGCAAGCACCCCGACCGCATTCCGGAACTGGCGCAGGCGACCAACCTGCCGGCCGACGAACTGTCGCGCATGGTGTCGCAGCGTGCGGACAAGGAATTCATGTACCTGCCGCGGCACCGCCGGATCAGCCCGGTCGCCGCCAAGCGCGTGCTCGACCTTGGCATTCCGGGCGTGTTCTCGCAGCGCGAGTA